>PKUC01000045.1 GCA_002868865.1 Desulfuromonas sp.
CGGCAGGTTCGTCTGGAGCCGAAGCGCGTTCGTGCTGTCCATGCTCGAACCGGTGCGCCGGCCAAAATGGTGCTGGTCGAAGGGCGAAAATGCGGGCAGGCCGGACTGGCTCTGGAGTCCCCCCTCTTTGTCTACCGGGGCAGCAATCGGCAGTATACCGATGAGATTCTAACGCTGTACGGGAAGGGACGAGCCAGGTTGGATCAGTCTTCGTCGTTCGCCGATTGAGTCTTTTGAAGTTTCTTCTGCAGCGAAAAGAGCTGTTTTAGCTCGTTTTTTAACTCGTTATCGTCTATTCCATCGACGCTCTGTTCGATCTGATCGATCTCTTCAGGTGCGAGTTGCTGCGCTTTCCAGGCCGGTGGTGCAGTGGCCTTGGGGGCGGTTTCGACAGGCTGTGGCAGGGTGCCGCGCCGGAGGAAGATATCCTCGATATTGGCGTGGGGGAGTTTCGCGTTAAGTTTCTGCAGGATTTTCGGTTTAAGCATCTGCAGTTGCTGCATCCACACCGCATTATCGACGCGGACTTCCAAAATACCTTCCCTGAACCTGAGGGGGCGAGCTCTGCGGGCGATCTGCTCACCTACGACGCTGTCCCACACCGTCCATGCCTGATAGCGTGACAGACGGTCGCTCATGTCCTTGTCCTGAAAAAGCTGTTGTAGGAGAGAACCAACGCTTGCCGCTTGCCGCATCGGCGGTCTTTTGTCGCGGCTCATGGTAGACGTTTTCTGCGGATTTTACCGCCGAAGATCTGTCCAGCCACCGCGCAGCCCAGGGTCAGTGGAATGATCTGCCACGAAAAGTCCTGAGTGATCCTCAACATGACGATAAAGGGGATCGAGATATGGATGAGGACAAACCAGCGCAGCGAAAATTTACGGCTGGTTTCCCGCATGTAGCCCAAGGGGAGGTTCACCGTGAAGGCGAAGGCGAGGAGCAGGGCAAGTTGAACGAACCGATCTGGTGGCACGTGAAAGTCCTTTTTACGTATTTTTTAACCTTTTTGTACTGCCTTCAATCTACTCTTGCACCTCATGTTCTGTCAATGTCGCACCTGTTTCGCGGGATGCTCTGTTGGCCCTTGCATGCTGGTGGCAAACGTGCCATTATGCGCGGCCGGAAGGCTTCTGGGTCTTACTTGTGGAGGTGTGATTTTGGTTGGGGATGGTGACTGTGTGGCAGTTTTCCACTCGATACACAGGGTCATGAAGGCGGAGACAGTGCTCAAGCAGCAGGACGCGCCGATGTTGCTGATTCCGATTCCTCGTCAATTGACGTCGGACTGCGGCTTGGCAATCCGTTACAGCGAGCAGGATCGAAGCTGTGTCGAAGGGATTCTGGCCGACGCTGGGATTGCTCCCTCTGAAGTGTTCGTCAAGCGTGATGACGAGTATGTTTTGCTGTTGGCGCAGCAATCGTAAAAACGGCTTTTTTCTTGACAAATGGAAAAAACTTTCCTTATATTCACTCTTTCGTGAATTTGGCATGAAACGCGGACAATGTTTGATAATCTTTCGGAAAAGCTTGACTCGGTATTTAAGAAGCTGCGCGGCCATGGTCGCCTGACGGAACAGCACGTCAAAGAGACGATGCGGGAGATCCGCCTGGTGCTTCTAGAGGCGGACGTCAATTTCCGTGTTGTTAAAGATTTTGTCAAACGTGTTGGCGAGCGGGCCATCGGACAGGATGTCCTGAAAAGCCTGACTCCGGGTCAGCAGGTCATCAAAATTGTCCGCGAAGAGCTGGCATCGCTGATGGGCGAAGGGGAGGACAACTCCCTCAATGTCGCCGCGCGGCCACCGGTGCCAATTATGTTGTGCGGTCTGCAGGGAGCCGGTAAAACGACGACTTGTGGCAAGCTGGCCATGAAGTTGCGGCGCGATAAGCGCACTCCGCTGCTGGTGCCCGCAGATATTTACCGCCCTGCTGCTATCGAACAGTTAAAAACCCTTGGTCGTCAACTCGATATCGAGGTTTACGATTCGCAGGCCGACCAAGATCCAGTCGATATCTGTACCAAGGCGAAGGCATACGCTGAGCTGAACGGGTTTGATACCATCATTCTCGATACCGCTGGCCGTCTGCATATCGATACAGAGCTCATGCAGGAGTTGCAGCGCATTGCCTCATCGGTCGCGCCGCAGGAGATCCTGTTTGTCGCGGACGCGATGACCGGTCAGGATGCGGTGAATGTCGCGGCCAGCTTTGATGAACAATTACCGTTAACCGGCGTGGTGCTGACCAAGCTGGACGGCGATGCTCGAGGCGGAGCCGCCCTGTCGATCCGTGCGGTGACCGGAAAACCGATCAAGCTGATCGGTATGGGCGAAAAACTTGACGCTCTCGAGCAGTTTCATCCGGACCGGATGGCGCAGCGCATTCTCGGTATGGGGGATGTGCTCAGCCTGATTGAAAAGGCTCAGCACGCCGTAGAAGCCGACGAAGCGGCGGACATGGAAGAGCGCTTGCGCAAGGACGGTTTCACCTTAGAGACGTTCCTTGAGCAGATGCAGATGATTAAAAAGATGGGGTCGATGGAATCATTATTGAAAATGATTCCCGGTGCCGGCAAGGCGTTGAAACAAGCCGGTGGAATGCAGCTTCCGGAAGAAGAGCTGAAAAAAGTCGAGGCGATTATTCGCTCGATGACCCAGAAGGAACGCTCGGACCATCGCATATTGAATGGTTCACGCCGTTTGCGGATCGCCAACGGTAGCGGGACCCGGGTGCAGGATGTCAACCAACTTCTGAAGCGTTTTACTGAGGCGCAGAAGATGATGAAAAAAATGCAGAAGATGGGCCCCAAGGGGCTCAAGGGGATGCTCGGCCGTGGCGGCCAGCTTCCATTTTGACCGCACAGAATTCCCGTCTATACTAGAGGGGAGTTCATCGTTGATGAATAAAACGAAGGACCAGGAGGAATGACAGCATGGCAGTGAAGATCAGGCTCGCCCGAGGTGGCGCGAAAAAGAAACCGTTCTACAGGGTCGTTGTGGCCGACGAGCGCTTTCCACGGGATGGCCGTTTCATTGAAGCCCTGGGGCAGTATGACCCGCGCCAGGATCAGCCTCTGCTGAATATGAAGGAAGAGCGGGCCCTGGAGTGGCTTGGTCAGGGTGCTCAACCGACCGATACAGTACGTCGTTTGTTGCGCGACAGCGGTATCTGGGCCAAGTTTAAGGCAGGAGCATCTGCCGACGCCTAAACTTAGTTCACATCCGCGGCGTGTGCCCCCACTACCCGGAGGATGACCATGAAAGACCTGATTGAGTTCATAGCCAAGTCTCTGGTTGAAAAACCGGATGAAATCGTGATCTCTGAAGAAGTGACTGAGGATGGCTCAGTTCTGGTCAAGCTTGCTGCGGCCCAGGAAGATATGGGGCGCATCATCGGCAAGCAGGGTCGTAACGCCAAGGCGATGAGAACATTGTTGAATGCCAAGGCTACCCGGGAAAACAAGCGGGCGTCACTGCAGATTATGGAGTGACCTGAGGCGTCAGAAAGACAGAGGTTGATGCGCCGATGACGTCTCAAGATCGAGAGTTTGTCAAGATCGGTTCCATCGTTGGGACCCATGGTCTGCGCGGTGATTTGAAACTGAGGCCGTGGCGAATCGAATTGTCCGATTTGCTACGGCTGAAGCGTGTTTATCTACAGCATCGGGACGAACAGCGCCAAGTCTTCTCGATTCTACGCAGTTCGGTGCATAAAACGAATCTGTTGCTGCGCCTGACGGATTACGAGTCACTGACCCTTGTGGAGCCCCTGGTTGGCTCGACCGTTAGTGTCGAAGTAGATTCACTCCCTCCGCTGGAGGATGGACGGTATCGTTTCCACCAGCTGGAAGGGATGCAGGTGGTGGATGCCAAGCGTGGTTCGGTCGGCTCATTGGTCGATTTGTTTACCACCGCGGCCCATGAAACCTACGTGATTGATGGCGCTGATGGTGAAATACTGATCCCTGCGGTGCCGCTTTTTGTCATCAAGGTCGATGTGAAGAATCAGATCATCACGGTCGACCTTCCTGATGAACTGATGTCGTTAAATCGATGATCTTTGATATTTTGACACTGTTTCCGGAGATGTGCTCATCACCTCTGGGTGCCAGTATCCTCGGTCGGGCAATCGAGCAGAACCGGTTGACCGTGCGGGCGCATAATCTACGGGACTGGGCGCTTGGTCGCCACCAGACCACCGACGACACCCCCTATGGCGGCGGTGACGGCATGGTCATGAAACCAGAACCGGTGTTCCGCGCGGTAGAAGCGCTGAAGAAGGTATCACCCGCGTCAAAAGTGCTTTTGATGACTCCTCAGGGACAGCCGTTTAGTCAGGCACATGCCAGGCGTCTTTCCGGCGAATCGGGTCTGATTTTCCTCTGTGGCCGTTATGAAGGGTTCGATGAGAGGATTCGTCAGAGCATGGTCGATGAGGAGTTCTCCATCGGTGATTTTGTTCTCACGGGTGGCGAACTGCCGGCTCTTCTGATGATCGATGCTATCGCCCGACTGTTACCGGGAGTGCTTGGTCGTGCCAGCAGCGCCGAAACCGATTCCTTTTCGGACGGACTGCTCGAATATCCGCAGTACACCCGTCCCGTCGAGTTTGAGGGTCAAAAGGTTCCCGACGTACTGCTCTCAGGAGATCATGGCCGGATCGCCCAATGGCGGCGTCAGCAGCAGTTGCTGCGCACCTGGCAGAGACGCCCCGATCTTTTGTCAACGGCACCTTTAACGGATGAAGATCGCGCGTTTCTTGAAACGTGCAACAGATCAGATAGTGTCATTATACAACCGAAATAAAACCGTACGGATGGAAGCGTTTGCTCCTGTCTGTACAGACGAGAGACAATTTAACGTACTGGATAGATAGATTCAGCAGCTCTGCAGGAGGAAAAAATGAACATCATTGACCGTTTAGAGATGGAGCAGATCAAGAAGGATATTCCTTCTTTTAAGCCGGGAGATACCCTGAAGGTTCACGTCAAGATCACCGAGGGTGATAAGCAGCGGATCCAGGTTTTTCAGGGCGTCTGCATCAAGCGTTTCAACCGTGGGATCGCTTCTTCGTACACTGTACGCAAGATGTCCGGTGCCGTCGGCGTCGAGCGGATTTTCCCGCTTCACTCACCCAGCGTCGAAAAGATCGAGGTGCTCCGCGTTGGTCGGGTTCGTCGTGCGAAGCTCTATTACCTGCGCAATCTGCGCGGTAAGGCTGCACGGATTCCCGAAAAGCGTATGGCCTGAGATCACAACATTCGCTACAATAAAGCCCCGGCATCTGTCGGGGCTTTTTTTTCAACCGCATTTTGGGACAGGAGAGGATAGCAGTGGGCAGTCTTGAGCTTTTCCCTGACCAGACCGGACCGGGTTTTGAGTTTGAGGAGCGGGCGCGTAGCCGGGGCTTTCGCTGTGTCGCCGGAATTGACGAAGCCGGTCGTGGGCCGTTAGCTGGCCCGGTGGTTGCCGCCGCAGTAATCCTGCCGCCGGATTTTTCTCTGGCGGGTTTGACCGACTCGAAAAAGCTGACCAAAAAACAGCGAGACAGATTTTATCCACAGATCCGTCGCGCGGCCAGAGCCGTTGGGGTCGGGGTTGCAAGTGCCGCAGAGATCGACAGGATCAACATCCTGCAGGCGACCCTTCTGGCGATGCAGCGGGCGGTAGGGCGGTTGCCCGATGGTGCCGATTACCTGCTGGTCGATGGTATTACCTCGTTGCCGGTAGGGACCCCGCAGCAAACCCTGAAGAAAGGGGATAGCCGGTCCCTGTCGATTGCGGCCGCCTCGGTGGTTGCCAAGGTTTTGCGTGATCGGATCATGCGCAGCGTTGATCGTCAGTTTCCCGACTATGGATTTGCGGGCCACAAGGGTTACGGGACGGCGCAACATCGCCATATGATCGCCGTACACGGCCCGACCAAACTACATCGCATGTCTTTTGCCGGTGTCCGCGAACACGTAGGATCATATGACTGAACAGCGCCTGGCATTCGGTCAGTGGGGTGAAGATGAAGCGGCCGCCTATCTGCGCACTAAGGGGTTGACGATCCTACTGAGGAACTACCGGACCCCAGTGGGGGAAATCGACATCATTGCCCGTAACCGCAGGTTTCTGGTTTTTGTCGAAGTCAAAACACGGCGTAGCCGGTCGTTCGGGACGCCACAGGAAGCGGTCGGCTTCAGAAAACAGCGTCAGATTATTCGCACGGCCCAGTGGTTTTTGGCGAACGGTGCTCCGCGAAAACTACAACCCCGCTTCGACGTGATTGGTGTGATGCCTGCTGCCGACAATGGTGCTCATATCGAGCACATCACCGATGCGTTCTCTCTCGATTTTTCAGGATGAAGTTATGACCGATCCGATTGTGGAACAAAATCCTTTTTCTCTCCGGTCTCTGGGGATGATCAGGCTCGCTGTGGTGACACCGGAACTGCGCGTTGCAGACGTCGAATATAACAGAGAGAAGATTGAGCTGGCCTGTCATTCTGCAGTGGCACAGGGGTGTCATTTTCTGCTGTTTCCTGAACTCTGCGTGACGGGGTACACCTGCGCTGATCTGTTTTTTCAGCAAGAGCTGTTGGACAGGGCTGAAGATGCGCTTAGTGATTTGGCCCGGTTTTCTGCGCAGTGCAATGTCAGCCTGGTGGTTGGTGCTCCGATCCGGCAGAGAGGGCGACTTTTCAACTGTGCTGTGCTGATCGCTGATGGACGGATCTGTGGCATCGTCCCCAAGACGTTCCTTCCCAACCGTGGCGAGTTTTATGAGCAGCGCTGGTTCGCTTCGGCCGATAGTGTGACCGTAGATTCGGTGATACTCGCGGACCAACGGGTGCCGTTCGGGACCGATCTTCTGTTTCACTGCGAAAATGTCCCCGATTGCGTGATCGGTATTGAACTCTGCGAAGACGGCTGGTCTGTGGAGCCTCCCAGTGGACAACTGGCCCTTGCTGGGGCGACCCTGCTCCTCAATCTCTCAGCCAGCCCCGAAAGTCTCGGAAAGCAGGATTATCGCCGTTCTCTGGTGGAAGCACAGTCCGCGCGGTGTCTGGCGGCGTATGCGTACGCGTCTGCCGGTCCGAATGAATCGAGTACCGATCTGGTGTTTTCCGGCCATTCTCTGATTGCCGAAAATGGCAACGTCCTTGCCGAAACAGAGCGCTTCTGTTTCGATACCCAGTTTGCGATTGCGGATGTCGATCTGGCGCGACTTTGTGGCGAGCGTCAACGCAACAGCAGTTACGCCGGAGTAATCCCTTCTGACCGCTTCAGGAATATTTCATTTTCCTTTTACGAAAGCCCGGTTTCCTCGTTAAAGCGTTTTGTCGATCCGAGCCCGTTTGTCCCACCGGAAGACGATGAACGTTCGGCGCGCTGTGAGGAAATCTTTCATCTACAGACCACGGCGCTGATGAAACGCTTGCGTCATACCGGTTGTCAGAAGGTTGTGATCGGTCTTTCGGGGGGACTGGATTCAACCCTGGCACTTTTGGTGACCGTTAGAGCCTTCGACCGGTTGCAGCTCAGTCGCGCCGGTATTGTGACGGTGACGATGCCTGGTTTCGGGACCACACAGCGGACCCGCAGTAATGCCGAACAGTTGGCGGAGATGTTGGGAGCCGAGCTGCGGGTTGTGCCGATCGATCCGGCGGTCCGTCAGCATTTCAGAGATATCGGTCATGATGAAAGCCGTCATGATATCACCTACGAAAACAGCCAGGCTCGGGAGCGGACCCAGATCCTGATGGATGTGGCGAATCAGATTGGCGGCTTGGTGATCGGTACCGGAGATCTGTCGGAACTGGCACTGGGCTGGTGCACCTATAATGGCGATCACATGTCGATGTATGCGGTCAACAGCGGTGTCCCTAAGACGCTGGTGCGTTATCTGGTGGAATGGTGCGCGCAACAGGCCTTTTCCGGGGATATTTCCACGGTGCTTTACGATATCTGTGCGACCCCGGTTTCGCCGGAGCTGCTTCCCCCTGATGAACAGGGCAATATCAGTCAGCAGACTGAACAGGTTGTCGGTCCCTATCAACTGCACGATTTTTTTCTGTACCAGGTCGTCCGACTTCACTATCCGCCGCAGAAGGTATTGTGCCTGGCTCGGCATGCCTTTGCGGACCGTTACAGCACTGAGGAGCTGCGGGATTGGTTAACGCTTTTTTACCGCAGGTTCTTCTCCCAGCAGTTCAAACGATCTTGTCTTCCAGACGGGCCAAAAGTCGGGACGATCGCACTGTCGCCTCGTGGCGACTGGCGGATGCCGAGTGATGCAAGTGTCAGCCTCTGGCTGCAGCAGTTGGAGGTTGACGGGTGAGCGGTTGTCTCCATGTGGTCGCCACCCCAATCGGTAATCTGGAGGACATGACCTATCGGGCCGTGCGTATCCTTCAGGATGTCGATTTGATTGCCGCAGAAGATACGCGTCACAGTCGCCGCCTGCTCGATCATTACGGAATCAGGACGGCGCTGATCTCCTATCACGAGCATAATGAGCGGGAGCGTTCCGAGCAGCTTGTCGCGCGGCTGGAAGCTGGTGAATCTCTGGCGCTGATTTCCGATGCGGGGACCCCTGGGATCGCAGACCCCGGATATCGCCTTGTCCGGCGCTGTCACCAGGCCGGCATTGCTGTGGTCGCGGTGCCCGGGCCGTCAGCGCTGGTCGCCGCCCTGTCAATTTCCGGCCTGCCGACCGATCGCTTTCGCTTTATCGGATTTCTGCCGCCCAAATCTCAGGCACGTAAAAATGTTCTGTATGACATTAAGGCCGAGACCCAAACCTGCGTGTGCTACGAGACTCCCCATCGGTTACTGGCCTGTTTGGAAGATATGGTGGAACTGTTGGGGGGGGCGCGCGAGGTGGCCATCGCACGTGAGCTGACCAAGACCCACGAAGAACTGTTTCATGGCTGTGTTGAAGAGGCGCTGCACTCCTTTTCAGAGCGGCGGGTGCGAGGGGAACTGGTGGTGCTGATCGGCCCTGCGGAGCAGCAAAAGCCGCAAGGGACGGTGCGTGATGCGTTGTTGCGGTTGCGCACTGAGACTGAGCTGAACTGGAAGGAGATCGTCAAACAGGTGGCGAAAGAGTATGCTGTTGCCAGTCGTGATGTCTATCGCGAATCTCTTGACCTTCGGCACCACGATTCAGCCACGCCGGACTCAGAGCGGTAATTGGTCTTCTGGTCCCTATTCGCTCGTCTTCTTCTGCTCCAGGCCGTAGCCTTTGATCTTGCGGTGGAGGTTGGAGCGTTCCAGACCGATTTCTTCGGCGGTTCGGGAGATATTCCAGCCATTTTTTTCTAGTTTTTCGAGTAGATAGCGTTTTTCAAACATCTCTTTGGCGTCCCGGTATGAGTCGGGAAGTGGCCCGGAAATGGCGAGCTGCTCATCGTTCAGTCGCGGATCAATTTTACTGATCGACATTGGTAGATCGGCGAGATCGATCTGCTGGCTGGGTGTCATGATGACGAGACGCTCAATCAGGTTTTTGAGCTCCCGGACGTTTCCCGGCCAGTCATAAGCGCCGAGGGCCCGCAGGGCGACCTCCGAGACGGTCTTGGTCTCACGACTCTCTTTTCTGCAGAAATACCCCAGAAAATGGGCGATCAGTGTCGGGATGTCCTCGCGCCGTTCCCTGAGCGGGGGGACTTCAAAGGGCAGGACGTTGAGGCGGAAATAGAGGTCTTCGCGGAAATTCCCCTGCTCGATCTCCGCCTCCAGGTTTTTGTTGGTGGCGGCGATGACCCGCACGTTGACTTCGATGGTGCGGTTGCCGCCGACGCGCTCGAATTTCTGTTCCTGCAGGATCCGCAGGATTTTGGCCTGGGTCTTCAGGCTCATATCGCCGATTTCATCTAGAAACAGGGTTCCGCCGTTGGATTGATCAAATTTTCCTTTGCGCGATGCGGTCGCGCCGGTGAACGCACCTTTTTCGTGGCCGAACAGTTCCGATTCGATCAGGTCTTCGGGGATGGCAGCGCAATTGACCTCGATAAAGGGACGCTGTTGTCGGGCTGACTGGTGGTGGATTGCGCGGGCGACCAGCTCCTTGCCGGTGCCGTTCTCTCCGGTAATCAGCACCCACCCTTCGCTGGGGGCGGCGAGCCCGATCTGGTTTTTGAGCCGCAAAATGGCGTCACTCTCGCCGATCATCTCGTAATCACGATCGATCTTCTCCTTCAACGCCTGATTCTCCGCGACAAGTTGACCTATCCTCAGGGCGTTTTGGATCGACAGCAGAATCTTTTCCAGCGAGAGCGGTTTTTCGATGAAATCGTAGGCGCCCAACCGGGTCGCTTTGACCGCCGTTTCGATGGTGCCATGGCCACTCATCATGATGATCTGCTGGTTCGGTTTCTTTTCGCGGATACGCTTTAAGGTTTCCAGTCCATCGATCCCGGGCATCCAGATGTCGAGCAGGATCAGGTCCGGATCTTCACTGATGGCCAGAGGTAGTCCCTCTTCACCGGAGGCAGCAACAACCGTTCGGAACCCCTCGTCCGCGAGGATTCCCTGAAGGCTGAGGCGGATGTTCTCTTCGTCATCTATGATCAGAATGGTTTCCATGATCGTCCTTATGGGGAGCTGTGTCGTCTGGCCTTAACCGATCGCAGCAGGAAGTTCGATGATAAATTTGGCGCCCTGTGGTGCATTGTCACGCACCCGGATGTAGCCGCCGTGATCGGAAATAATCGTTGAGACAATCGCCAGTCCCAGTCCTGTCCCCGACTTTTTGGTTGAAAAGTAGGGTTCAAAGAGGCGGGCTTTGTCTTTTGTCGGTATCCCGCAGCCGTTGTCGGCGACGGTCAAGGTTAACATGTTCAGCTCCTCATTATAGACCGTTTCGAGAGTGATTTCACCCTGTTGTTCCGTCGCCGCCACTGCGTTTTCGAGCAGGTTGATGAGGACCCGTTTGATCTGTTCGCGGTCCAGATTGGCCTGCGGTAAAGCGGGATCGAGAGTCAGGTTAAAGCGGATCTTCTTGTGGGCCTGCTGATAGAGGACGAGGGTCTCATTGAGCAGGTCGTTGAGGTTGCATGAAACCGGTCTGGTGGCGGGCATGCGGGCAAAGTTTGAGAATTCGTTAACCAGGTTTTTGAGTTCATCGACCTGATCGATAATCATCTTTGTGCATTCGTCAAAGACCTGATCTTCTTTGGAAAAACGATCAAGGTAGCGTCTTCTTAGTCGTTGTGCCGAAAGCTGGACGGGGGTCAGTGGGTTCTTGATCTCGTGGGCGATGCGCCGCGCCACTTCACGCCATGCCGCCATGCGCTGAGCCTTGATTAGGTAGGTCAGGTCGTCAAAGACCACCACGGTTCCCATGAACTTGTTATTCTCATCCCGCAGTCGCGACAGGTGTGCTTGAATGGTGATTTTTTCATCCCCGACCGACAGGGCGATCTGCTGTCGGATAGAGCCTTTTTCCGACTGAAACAGGTTGCGGAACAGTTCTTTGATGCGCCCGAGGTAGGCGTCGGGGACGACATCCCGAAAGTCTTTACCTACGACATCCTCGGCATTAAATCGGAGTAGCTTTTCCGCGGATTTGTTGATGGTCGTAAGGTGGCCGTGGCGATCGACGGAGATGACCCCGGCGGTGACGTTTGCAAGTACGATCTCCATATAGTTTCGGCGCTGATCGAGCTCGAGGTTGGAGGCCTGCAGCTCCTGGTTGGCCTGCTCGACGGCTTGGCGACTACGACGCAGGTCGGCGGTCATCTTGTTGAAAGCTGAAACCAGTGTTCCGACTTCATCGGTGCTTTTGGTTCTCAGTTGAATGTCGAGATCGCCGACGGCGACCCGGCTGGTTGCGCTGGCTAGCTCCTGAATCGGTACGGTGATGCCGCGGGCGAGCTGAAAGCCGAACCAGGTGGCCAGAAACAGGATGATCAGCGCGATCAACAGCAGAACGATGACGTAACTCTGCTGGATCTGCGTTTTGATCTGTTTGGTGGTTTTGTACTGTTCAACCGATGTGGAGATCTCCTTCATCTTATTGACCAGCGAGTAGGGCACGTAATAGTTCACAACCACTACGCCGACCACGTCTTTGGGGTTCCAGTTCGAATGAATCGGCACAAAACCACGGATCAGGTCTGCTTTGGCGACAGGTGTGATTCGGGAAAAACGGCTTCCCTGTAGCCCTTCCTGGACCAGATCCGAGGTGGCCGCGGTGATCTCGATAATCGGCAGTTTGGGATTGGCGACCCGCACAAGTTCTTCGTTGGTGGCGGAAAACACTTCGACGATGCCGAGATTGTATTCTTCCTGCTTCTGTTTGATCAGCTCGCGCAACCGCTCGAGATTGTCCTCGTTGATAAGTTTATCGCTTTTGATCCGTGTTGCGATCTGGTCGGCGTAGTAGAGCGCATTGGTTTCGGAGTTGCGGTAGTAGGTCTGAGCGACCTCGAGAGATTCGTCGAGGGCCGATTCGACCTGAGAGTTGAACCAGCTGTCGATACTCTTGCTGATGAAACCCGCCGACACCAGAAACAGCAGCAGGGTGGGGATCAGCGACAGGGCGATGAACGCGCCGACCAGCTTGCTGCGCAGGCGGGCGCCGGGGATGCCACGGCGGCGTTCCAGAAACAGTTTGAGCAGATTGCGGAAAATCAGGAACAGAAAGGAGATGACCAGCAGCAGGTTGAGGTTGATCATCGTCAGCGCGACAATGCCGCTACCGAGAGGGAATCGGGTGGTGATATCGAGCAGTTGGAGCTCAAGCCGGGGGAGCAGGGCGATGGCGACAAGCAGGGCCAGTATGAGGATCCACTCGCGACGCCGCCTGTTGCTTCCCGAGGATTTGGTTGTCGGTTGGTCGGGGTTGTGTTCAGTCACGTGAGACCCTCGATGCTGTTGAGGCAGAATGTATCTGTTTTCCGGCAGTACGTATCGATTTTAGGCGAATGCCACCGGAGAAAGCAAGACGAGGGATATGAAAAAGGCAACCGCGTGGTTGCCTTGAATTGAAAAGAATTTGATGGTCAGGCTTTGAGCCAGGCCAGGTTCGTAGCGTAAGTCTGCGGGCTGGTTTTGCACGCTTCCTGCAACGTCTCTTCGCTGAACTCGACGAAGGTCCAGTAATCGGGGGAATTGAGGATTTTGCGGACCATCTTAGCATTGATGTCATGACCGGCTTTGAAGGCTCTGATGTGGCCCAGCATCGGATGACCGAGTAGGCTGAAGTCGCCGCAGGCGTCGAGGATTTTATGACGGACAAATTCGTTCTGAAAACGGAGCCCCTCAGGATTCATGACCCCGTCTTCGTCGATGACGACTGCGTTGTCGAGGGATCCCCCCCGCGCCAGGCCATTGGCTTTGAGGTATTCAACTTCATGGAGAAAGCCGAAGGTGCGCGCGGGTGCAATGTCTTTTGAGAAGTTGTCTGGTGAAAACTTCATACTGTATTGCTGTAGTGCAATCGCTTTGTGGTCAAATGCGATATCGAAGGTGATTCTGAAAAAACGTGATGGGATGATATTGATCCGCTTTTCCCCTTCGATGAGTTCGATCGGCTTGCGGATTGAGAGATATTTTCGGCTGGCGTTGAGAGTTTGTGTGCCGGCTTCCTGTATTTTGTGGATAAAGGGCGCTGCGCTGCCGTCGAGGATCGGAACTTCCGGTCCATCGATGTCGATATGCAGATTGTCGATCCCGCAGGCTGAAAGGGCCGCTAGAAGGTGTTCGACGGTGGATACGCTCAGCCCCTGGTGACCGATGACGGTCGCCAGTTGGGTGTCGACAACATTCTCCGCGATCGCCTTGATGGCGACGGTGCGCTGCTCATCGCTGCGATGGAAGATGATGCCGGTGTCGGCTTCGGCAGGTCTCAGGCGCAGTTGAATGTTTGCTCCTGAGTGCAGGCCGATACCGTCGATCTGAACTGTTTTTTTAATGGTTCTCTGGAAAATCATAAAAACGCTATGCCTGTCTTAATCGGGTACGTTGCAGATTGAATGGGTACTGCTTATAAATCTTTGCAAATTGCTTGCCATTGTTCCTGCTGTGATTAAGGCACTGTTTTTTATGACATTATTTTGTGGGGGAATAATCTCTTGGCGGGGTTGTGGTGTGTATGCAAGGACTTGAATGTTCGGTGTGTGGCGATCTGAACACAAAGTTGCAAAATAATTTACAGCCGCCCGGAGCGCAGCACAGCGATCGCCAGACCCAGGCCGAGGAAACCGGCGATGCAGTAGCCGAACAGCCCGAGAACAGGGAACCCGAGCAGCATCGGGCCCTTATCGGTTTGCATGATCAGCGATGAACCGATCACCAGGGCGGCGATGATAAGGCTGAACGAGATGCGGTTAGAGGATTTGTCCAAATCGGTAATCAGTCTCTCTAACCCGCGGTGCTCGAGGTCGATCTTGAACTTGTTGTGGTTGATGCGGTGCAGCAGTTCACGTAGGTCGTGGGGTAACTGGCGGACCAGTGAACTGTAGCTGCGGCCAAGCCCGAGCAGATCGCGAGATATCCATGCCGGACTGACTCTGTCCCTGATCAGTCGCTCGATCCGTGGCTGCAGGTGCACGACCAGATTGAAGTCGGGATCCAACTGGCGGGCGACCCCTTCTAGGGTGACCAGAGCCTTTGCCAGCAGGATTAAGTCGGCAGGAAAGCGGATGCGATACCGGTTTAAAATGTCGATAAAGTCGGTGAGGAGTCTGCCGGTGTTGAACTGTTCAAGGGGGAGATCGTAGTAGTCGTCGATAAATTCGAGAATATCCCGTTTAAGGGCTGGCCGGTCGATTTCTCGGGTGAGTTCTCCCGAATAGATCAGCAGAGTGAGGATCCGGTCCGCGTCGCGCTGCAGCACGGCCATCAACAGTTCGGCGAGTTGCTGCTTGAGTTCATCGTCCAGTCTACCGACCATGCCGTAATCGAGGAAGCAGATCTGCTCACCCGGGAGGATCAGGATGTTTCCCGGGTGTGGATCGCCGTGGAACAGGCCGTGTCGTAAGATCTGCTCGAGCAGCAGGGAGGCGCAGTTTTCAGCGATCTTTTTTGGGTTGAGGTTGCGTTCTTCCAGTGCTGTGAAATCGGTTATTTTGGTGCCCCTGATATATTCCAGGGTGAGAACGCTGGCTCCGGTTTGATCCCAGAAGACTTTCGGGGTGCGTACGATGGTCGTGTCGAGACTCTGCTGAGCGAACCGCTCGGTAACGTGCCCTTCGCGGGTGAAATCGATTTCACGGAAGATGCTGCGTCGAAACTCTCTGACAACGCCGGTGGGGTTGTAGAGGTCGCTGGCCGGCAGGTGTTTGTCCACCAGGTAGGCGAGTCCGCCGAGGATGTCGAGGTCGGTTTCAAGGATTTCGACAATGCCCGGTCGACGCACCTTGGTGACGACCTCTTCGCCGGAGTGCAGCCGTGAGCGATGAACCTGTGCGACCGAACCGGCCGCGATCGGCTGAGGATCGATGTGGGCAAAAAGCTCATCGATCGACCTGTCGAATTCGGCTTCGATCTGAGTCCGGATCGCGTCGAAAGGGACGGCCGGGACTTTGTCCTGCAGTTTGCGGAACTCATCGGCGTAATCCTTCGGGATCAGATCGGGTCGTGTTGAGAGCAGCTGGCCCAGTTTCACGAAGGAAGGTCCCAGCTCCTCCATGGCCATGCGTAGGCGTTCGGGTTGGGTCAGTCTTTCGATCCCCTGTGAGACGGTCCCCAGGGTGACAATCCGCTTGCTCAGCTCGAGATAGTAGTTGATGTTCAACTGCTCGACAATATGGCCGAAGCCGTATTTGATCAGAACGCCGAGTACCTGCCGGTAGCGTTTGAGAGAGCGGATATTTCTGTTGATGCGGGTCAATGGCAGCATAGTGGGCGCAGGAATTCCAGCTTATTGTTTTTGGGTACTGAGCTGTTCTTCCAGTGCTGCGATCCGGGCTTCGAGGGCCTCTAATTTTTCTGACGGGACCAGCCCTATCTTCTCCGCGGCTTTTTGGATCTCTTCCTGGGCGAGCATTTCAAGACGGGCCTGTTGTTGCTTTGCGCTCTCTTCCAGCTTCTGGATCAGTTTCCGGCCCTCGTCTTCGCTGAGCTGAAAACGTTCTTTGAGTTCACTTAACAGTTCCTCGCCCTTGTCCTGGGTGAGGGTTAGTGCACCGACGCCTGCCAGGATAACCTTTTCGACAAACTCCAGCATGGTGATACCTCCTGCTCGGGGTGAATGAAGACGTCCATAACCTGTCAGAATTATAGCATAAAAATAGCTGCTTCGTGGATGGCAGAAGGTGATGGATGCTCAATGCGTACCGGGGTGATAGCGGTCTTTCTCTGAATAGATACAACCGCAGTACTGTTGGCGGTAGAGATTCATCTCCTTCGAAATGCGGATTCCCTCCTGCCAGCCGACGCGGTAGTCTTCGTAGTGGAACGTCAGTTGAAATATGCGTGCCAGATCCTGTCCGGTTTCGATAATCTCATCGTGGTTTTGGTAGCGGGAGTAGAGCAATGTGGTTGAGAAGGCTTCGTACCCCCCGTCCGCCGCGGCTCTGGCGGTTTCTTCCAAGCGAGACCGATAGCAGTAGCGGCAGCGCTGTTCCGGTGCAGTAGCGACATGGGACAGGAATGCCTCCAGCGGATACTCGTTGCGGACGATGAGGGGAAGGTTGACCTGCTCTGCGTATTGCTGAGTTGTTTCGAGGCGCTTTTTGAATTCGAGATAGGGGTGGATGTTGTTATTGAAAAAATAACCTGTGACGTCGTGATGCTGTTGCCGCAGGATTTTAACCGGATAGATTGCGCAATTTCCGCAGCAGATATGCAGAAGGATGTTCATTGTGAGGCCTTTTCTGTTTGACAGCGACCGGGTCGGTCCCTGCGGAGATATCATTCATCCAGCCATGACCAGGGGGGCAGAGTCAAGTCTTTCCAGATGCTCCGTTGCAGCCGGGCGGCCGCCTGCGGACCGTCTGTGCAGCTCAACGATTTGATTGATAATTCGCGACGCAGGTTCCGCAGATCGATGCGGTATCGTGTCAGGATCTCTTCGATCTGCAGGGGGTCGACGGGGAGATCAACGTCTGTTTTCTCCTGTTCGGCGCAGAGCTTGAGAGCTTCTGCGGTGACTTGATGCGTGGTCGTGATTTTACCGCCGTCAGCGTCACGAAGTTCGACCTCTCCAAGAAACTCACTAATGACCGTCAGTGGCGGAGAAAAGCGATAGGTGATCGTTTGCGGGCGATCGATCTGGTAGAGATACTGATCGGGAAAGGTCGGGACGCCGATCGACAGCAGGTGATGAAAGACGTCGTCCCGTGTGCTCCGCTTGGTCCTTTTTTGTGGAGAGGGTGTGTCCTCTCCGCTCTTGCCGACTATCGGGAGTGCGGGAAGGGAATCGGCAAACAGAGACGTCAGCAGCGTGTCCACCTCAGAGCTGACGCCACGATTCGTTTCTTCCGTCGTGTTCCAGGCGATCTGCCTGAGAATGTCATCAGGGGGTACCAGCCAGCCGTGCTCTGATCCCGACACGCGGAGTTGCTTGGGGTCCGCGGGGAGGGGCGCGTGCTGGATCAGGGTCCACAAGGCTTGGCCGATGGTGCTCATTGCATAGCGTTCCAACGCCGCGTCTTCATCCTCGCCCCCTTTGGTGGACGAGCAGGGCTGGAAGTCATGTCGTTTCACAAAAGAGTAAAGATCAGCGGGCGCAGTGAGGGCGAAAGCTAGCTGGGCTCTGTGTGGGACGACCTCATTCCAGTCGATCCAGCGCTGTCCGTCCGGGTGCATCACGCAGGTGGTGTCGGGGCCGCTCTTTTCTCTGGTCAAGGACAGGGTCGTGTTGCTCTGCTCGCCTGCTGCGATTTTTTCAAGCTGAAACCCGCTGTGCAGCAGTTCCCATAATTGTAAACCGTGCTCTGTGCAGAGCCAGTCGGCGGGGATGTCGAGTTGCAGGGTGGCTCCTTGCGGAGTCAGCCCGAGCAGGTGGATGGCTTCGACGACCCAGAGCGGGATGTTTGCTGCGAATTGAAAGCGGCGGGTGGGCCAGGACGTTCGCAGTAGGGCTGTATAGCGGCGCAGCTCATCGCGCTGACAGAGGGTCTGGTTGGTAAAACGTGCTTGAATGATCTGCGGCGTTTCGGGAAGTTCCGTACAGTTGACGATGTGTGTGTTGTGCTGCTGTGCCGGAGGATGGCCATCGAGCTCACGGAGCAGGGCAGTTTCGGCGAGAACCTTTTGCGATATGGACAGTTCGTTGAGTAAGGTCCCGTCGCTCTGCGGTCGTGGCCAGTCGATCTGCAGACGTGGGACCTCAGGAGAAGTTAGCTCAAGATCAAGGTCGGACCGCAACAGCTGTCTGAGCGCTTCATCAGCACGCCGGGTCGGAGTTCTCCAGTCGATCTGTTCGAGGCGCAGCAGCAGATGGTGAAAACAGACCGAACTTCTGCCGGGTAGGGGTAGCACTTTTTCTGCCGGTGAAAGCTCGAGCGCAGCAGCGAGGTGCTTCGGGAGGCTCATGAGTTGGTCGATCATTCCCTGCTCGAGGGTTTCGGAGGTGAAGTCTCCGGTCAACTTGTTGTGACGTGACAGGGCGAGCAGACGCAGCAAGGTCAGTCTGTTGCGTTGATCCGCCCGCGTTTCAACTGTGTCATCTTCGACCTTCTGTTGCCGATGATGTTGCTGGTGTAGGTCGATCAGCGACGGTCGCGCGGCGTCGAGGGTCTGGGAAAACAGGTTGACAAGATAGCTTGCGGACAGTTTTTCCGCGGGAACCAGTCCAGTTACCGACAGCAGCTTGAGGGCGTCCATGATTTCCAGCAGTGGTGCGCGGAAACTTTCGGGGTCATCCGTGGTGTGCACGGGGATCTGTTGACTGCAGGTCGGAGTGGTGTCCAGGCAGTTCCAGAAACAGATATCTTTGGAAGACCAGGTCACGAAGTGGCTCAGCCCCAGTGCGCTGGCGAGTTCTGTCCCCAGTTTGAGCTGTTCGTCGACCGATTTTTGCGGCAGCAGCAGGACCCCGCCCGCCATCAGACTCTGGCGGTTGATCCAGAATACCAGCGGTGGGCGAACATCACCGCTCGCAGTGTGGATGGTGGGGAAGAGCTCGACCCGGCGGAACGGTGTGCGGCCGTTCTCGATAACCTGATCGGCCCAGAATGCGAGTTGGCGGGCGAAATTTTGGAGATCGACATCAATCATGGTAGAGCTGTGATCCATGCCAGGGTACCTGGTGAGCTGGCGGCGTTCATCCGTTGAACAGGGGACTGCCGCTCAGTGAATCGGGCTGCGGCTTGTGAAAATGGTGGTAGCAGCGTTCGGTGGCTACCCGGCCACGCGGTGTCCGGTTCAGGAATCCCTGCTGGATGAGAAACGGCTCGATAACGTCTTCGATGGTGTCCCGTTCTTCGCCGATGGCCGCCGCCAGGGTATCGAGCCCGACAGGACCTCCGGAAAATTTGTCGATCAGGCTCAAAAGCAGGAGCTGATCCATGTAGTCAAGCCCTTCGTTGTCGACTTCGAGGCGGCCCAGGGAATGGTCCGCGAGGGTACGGGTAATAATACCGTCCCCTTCGATTTCGGCAAAGTCACGGACCCGTCGCAGCAGGCGGTTGGCAATCCGCGGTGTGCCACGACTGCGGCGGGCGATCTCTATGGCTCCCTGATCTTCGATATTGATGTTGAGGATCGCTGCGCTGCGCTCGACGATGGTTGTCAGTTCCTGGGTGGAGTAGAATTCGAGCCGGGAGATGACGCCGAAACGGTCACGCAGTGGCGATGAGAGCAGCCCGGCGCGGGTGGTGGCGCCGACCAGGGTAAAACGGGGGATGTCCAACTTGATGGTACGTGCCGACGGCCCCTGACCGATCATAATATCGAGTTGGTAGTCTTCCATGGCCGGATAGAGAATCTCTTCGACCACTGGGGACAGCCGATGGATTTCGTCGATGAACAGGACGTCGCCCTCTTCCAGATTGGTGAGGACCGCTGCCAGATCACCGGCCTTTTCGATGACTGGACCGGAGGTGCTCTTGATGCTGACTCCCATCTCCAGCGCGATGATATTGGCCAGGGTTGTTTTCCCCAGTCCCGGTGGACCGAAGAACAGCACGTGATCGAGCGCTTCCTGTCGTCTGCGGGCCGCATCGATGAAGACCTGCAGGTTTTGTTTGGCCTTTTTCTGGCCGACATATTCCTGCAGCGATTGCGGTCTGAGACCCATCTCTGTTGTCAGGTCTTCGGTTTTCAGGTCTGCTGTGATCAGTCGTTCTTCCACGTTATCCCACCGTTTAAGTTACTTCACCAGAATCTTCAGGGCGTTTTTGAGGAGTTCCTCAAGAGGAGTGTTCGCGGAGATTTCGATCCCTTTGAGGGCTTTTTTTGCCAGACTTTCCTTGTAGCCGAGGTTGGTCAGCGCGGAAATAGCATCTTCAAGAAAGCCATCCTGCGAGTCCGTGCGACGTATCCGGTTTGCCGGTTGAGAACCCGCTTCGACGAGCTTGCCGGCCTTGTCCTGTAATTCCAGCACGAGGCGTTCCGCGCTTTTCTTGCCGATGCCAGGAATCGCTGTGAGGCGGGCGACATCACCGTCGGCGAGGGCGAGGCCCAGTTCGTCTGTGGGGATGTGGGAGAGAACGGTGATCGCCAGTTTTGGGCCGACCCCAGACACCCCGATCAGCAGGGTGAAAAAATCCTTTTCGGCGGCGGTCAAAAAACCGAACAGATGGATTGCGTCCTCTTTGACGTGGGTGTGGACCTGTAGTTTGATCTGTCCACTGTCGGGCAGGGCATAAAAGGTCGACAGCGGAATCTGTAAACGATAGCCGACTCCACCGACATTGAGGATCAGTTGGTCGGGGGCGCGATCGGCGAGTTCTCCGGTCAGTTGTGCAATCATCGACGTTTTCCGTGGCCGGGCTGTCGGGTCTGGTCGAGCCGACCGGACAGGTGATGGCTGTGAGCGTGACAGATGGCGACTGCGAGGGCGTCCGCGGCATCTTCCTGGGCGATTTCCGGCAAGTTCAGCAGGGTGCGAGTCATCTGCTGGACCTGGAGCTTTGCCGCTTTGCCATAACCGACCACGGCACTTTTGACCTGCAGCGCTGAATACTCGGCAACGGGAAGGTCAGCGTTGATGCCAGCCAGCAGAGCGACACCGCGGGCATGCCCGAGCTTTAACGCAGAGGCTGGATTTTTGGCCATAAAGACCTGCTCCACGGCCACCTGGTCGGGTTGGAATTCTTCGATCAGTCGGCTCAGTTCGCGATAGATTTTATGCAGGCGCGGAGCCAATGCGTCGGCGCTGCGGGTCATGATGGCGCCATTGTCCAGGTGGATAAGCCGGTTGCCACGCTGTTCAATCAGCCCGTATCCCGTCGCCCGGCTGCCTGGGTCGATGCCGAGGATTCGCATAAGCGCAGTCAGCCGCGGCTAACCCATGATCCGTTCCATCTCTTCATCGGAGATGTCAAAGTTGGCATGGACGTTCTGGACGTCGTCATTGTCTTCGAGCACGTCGATCATCTTCATCAGAGTCTCGGCAGGCTTCCCTTCGATGGGCGTCATGTTCTGGGGAATCATGGTGATTTCCGCAGACTGTGAGTCAAGGTTCTGTTCCGTCAGGCTGTTCTTGACGGCTTCGAAATCTGCCGGGTCGGTGATCACCTCGATGACACCATCCTCTTCTTTGACGTCCTCGGCACCCGCTTCGAGGGCTACCTCAAAAATGGTGTCAAAGTCGTTGTCATCGCTGAAGACGATTTGACCTTTCCGGTCGAACATGAAGGCGACCGAACCGCTGACACCAAGGCTGCCCCCGTATTTACTGAAGGCATGACGGACGTCGGCAACGGTACGGGTGCGGTTGTCGGTGAGAAACTCGACGATGACGGCTACGCCGCCCGGTCCGTAGCCTTCAAACGTTCCTTCTTCGTAGGTGACGCCGTCGAGATCTCCGGTTCCCTTCTTGACCCCCCGCTCGATGTTGTCTTTGGGCATGTTGGCCTGCTTGGCCTTGTCGATTGCCAGGCGCAGCCGCGGGTTGGTCTCAAGATCTCCGCCGCCGATCCGGGCCGCAACGGTGATCTCCTTGATCAGTTTGGTGAAAATTTTGCCCCGCTTGGCGTCCTGTGCGCCTTTGCGGTGTTTGATGTTCGCCCACTTACTGTGACCTGCCATTGTCAAAAGCTCCTTAGCATAAAACCATGAAAATGCCGGCACAGGGGCCGGCGTCGTACATATTGAACGGTTATGGGGTTGCGCTAAACTCGGTGAGATGGAGAGCGATAGCCGACAACCTTGAGTTGGTCGATGACCTCCACAACGCCGTCGACGGAACCGGCATCATCTTTAGCTGCCTTGCGCTCTTCCTGACTGTAGACGTGGCCTTCGAGGGTGACCACCCCTTCTTTGACGCTGATATTGAAAAAGATATCCTCGATCCGTTCGTCCGCCAGTCTGGCGATCTGGATTTTCTTCTGGATGATCAGGTCCTTGAGTTTCTTTTTTCCGTCGTCCTTCTTTTCGACCAGGTTCTTGTCTTTGACGCCGTCTGCAATCAGAGCGACGGCCGCTTCAAATGAGAGTCGGACGGTGTTGATCGTCAGGTCGTAATGGAGCGGATCTTCCCAGTTGCGATCATAGTAGTATTTGATGAACCCGGCGCGCTGATGATCGCTTTTGCGGACCATCGAGTGGGCCAGATCGGGATCGATCCACTCACGCTCGGCCCAGCGCTCCACACGGACATCGAAGGGCGCGATCACCCGCACCCGGTAGACACTCTTGATCTCGGGGAGTAGGTCTTGGCCGCCGCGGCCGTAGATGATAACGTCGCCTTTGAGGGCCTGTTCAAGGACCAGCAACTGGATTCGATGCATGCCCAGCTCGATTTGGCGATCGAGGGTTTCGATGAATGCCGGTGGCTTTTCGTCGATCTGGGTCAGAATTTCGTTGGTCAGGTCGTACTGGGGAGCGATTTCCCGGATGGTGTCGCCATCGATCAGTGTATACCCCAGCAGTTCTGCGGCCTGATGCGCAATGGGGATTCCGCCACTGCCCATTTCTCGTGAGATGGTGATAATCGCCATGAATATCTCTCCGGTTGCTGTGAATTGAATGAAATGCAGTCTTCCGGTCGAAGACAATCGGACCTGAAACGATCAGGTAGCCGATGTGGGCTCGAAACCGGGTTTGTGATCAAAGTAATGAAGCGACTCGATGAACCGCACGGTGCGGCTTCTGGAGCGCATCACCACCGTGTGCGTTTTTGCTCCGTTGGGGAAATAGCGTACACCGCGAACCAGATTGCCGTTGGTGACGCCGGTGGCGGCAAAGAAGACATCGCCCTGCGCCAGTTGCTCTGCGCTGTAGATGTGGTCGAAATCTTCGATCCCCATCCCCTTGGCGCGGCGGCGTTCTTCGGCGTTCATGAAGACCAGCTGGCCCTGCATGAAGCCGCCCATGCACTTGACCGCGGCGGCGGTCAGTACTCCTTCAGGAGCGCCGCCGATCCCCATCATCATGTCAACCCCGCTGTCGAGTACCGATGCAGCAATGGCGGGGGCCACGTCACCATCGGTGATCAGTTGACAGCGCGCACCCGCGGCGCGGATGCCTTCGATCGCCTTTTCGTGACGTTCGCGGTCGAGCAGCACGACGGTGAGGTCTTGCGGTTGGCAGCCTTTGGCTTCGGCCAAGCGGCGGACGTTTTCACCGGCAGGGGCTTCGATATCGACAGCGCCGTGGCCGGCGGGGCCGGTGACCAGTTTATTCATGTACATGTCGGGAGCGTGGAGAAATCCACCACGGGGAGCCATGGCGATGGTGGCGATGGCACCATCGGTGCCCTTGGAGCAGATGTTGGTTCCCTCGAGGGGGTCGACGGCAATATCGACTTTGAGATCCCCGCCACTGCCGACAGTCTCGCCGATGTAGAGCATCGGAGCTTCATCCATCTCGCCTTCACCGATGACGACGGTTCCGCTGATATCCATTGTGCTGAGGGCACGGCGCATCGCTTCTGTCGCGGCTGCATCAGCCGAAATTTTGTCACCTTTTCCGACCCAGCGTCCAGCGTCTAATGCGGCAGCTTCGGTGACGCGGGCCAGTTCCAGGGCGAGATTGCGATCCATGTTCATTGTTTGTTGAGCCGTTCTTTAGAGGGTTACTAACAGGGTTCTTTTGCCAGCTGGCAATAATGACATGGATTGCCTTTAAGTTCAAGCTGATCCTGGTTGCGGGTATGCTTCCGCTGGGTTTGTCTGCTGGCATTCGGTGGTGAAAGAAGCTCAATTTTTATAGATTTTGGGGGTAGCATTTATATGGACTGTTGAATATAGTGGCGATTCTCAAAAAAGGCTGGAGGTTTAGAGGTGATATTACGACGATTAATGCTCAGCGTTTGTGTCTTGCTTTTTGCGGCAGGCGCTGCATGTGCATCCGTTCCGCAGAATATTTCGGCGGTGCAGGCGCGAGACATGATTGCCGGCGACTCACAGATCTACCTGCTCGATGTGCGGACCTTTCAGGAATACAGTCAGGTGCGTTTGGCCGGTGCGCATCTGATCCCGATCGATCAACTGTTACGTCGTATCGCCGAGCTGCCGAAGGACCAGCCGATTCTGGTCTACTGTGCGGTCGGTTCGCGCAGCACCCAGGTGGTGAATTATCTCGCTAAGATCGGATATGGCCCCGTCTACAACCTCAACGGTGGGATCTGGGCCTGGCAGTTGCGCGGGTATCCTGTGCTGAAGGGGGCACCCTAGGCGCTTGTCTTGCTTTACCCATCTAGTTGACATTCAACACTGATAACGAAGAAGCCTGTTGTGATTCCAACGATGACCACAGAAAAATTAGAGCAGAACCCCCACCTGGTTACTTTTCTGCAAGAGCGGATCGCAGATCAGGACGGGATCGATTTCGCCGATTTTATGGGCCAGTGCCTCTACCATCCTGAGCACGGTTATTACACTACGCCGCGGACCCGAATCGGTAAAGAGGGTGATTTTTTCACGTCTTCGAGCGTCCATGCCCTGTTTGGCCGATTGGTCGCCCGCCAAGTGGAGCAGATGTGGCAGTTGCTGGACCGGTGCCCTTTTGTCATCGCTGAGCAGGGTGCCGGAGAGGGCCACCTGGCGGCAGATATCCTCGATGCCATCGCAGCAGAATTCCCCGATTTTTATCAACAGGTGCGCTATCGGATTGTCGAGATCAGCCCAGACCACCGCCAGCGTCAGGCCAAAAATCTGAGCACCCATGTCGATTCAGGTCGTATTGAGTGGTGTTCCCTCGGTCAGCTTGACGGTATGGTCGGCTGCTTTGTGACCAACGAGCTGGTCGATGCGTTCCCGGTTCATCTGATCGAAAAGAAACAGGGCGAACTCACGGAGATTTTTGTTCTCAATGATAGTGAAGGGTTTACCGAACAGAGTCGCCCGCTAACCAATCTGCAGGTTCGTGATTATTTTGAACTGATTGAGCAGACCCCCGCGGAAGGGAATCGATGTGAGGTGAATCTGCCGGCTCTGGATTGGATGCAGCAGATCGCCGCATTGATCAGCAAAGGCTTTGTGATGACCATCGACTACGGTTATCCGGCCGAAGAGTTGCTGGCCCCATATCGCAGGAGCGGTACGCTGCTCTGTTACCACCGTCACCAGTCCAATGAAGATCCGTTTGAGCGTGTTGGCTGTCAGGATATCACCGCGCATATCGACTTTACCGCACTGCAGAAGGTGGGCGAAAAACACGGTCTGACTCCGCTCTATTTTGGCGAACAGTACCGGTTTTTGATGGGACTCGGTTTTTTTGAAGCCCTGGTCGAGTTGCAGGCCCATGAAACCGATCCGCAAAAAGCACAGGCGCTACGGATGACGCTGAAAAATCTGATCCTCCCGGAAGGGGGAATGGGTGAAAGCTTCAAGGTCTTGGTGCAGGGGAAGGGGGTCGGTTGCCCTGAACTGGCCTGTGCCCGTAAAATAAAGGATATCGGTGTTGTGCCGGGGATGTTCTGATCGTTTAACAGGTGATGACTTTCCCGTAAAAAACAGTTGATCAGGTCGAGGGCTTTGCCCTTGCTTGCCGGTGCCTCAGTTGGCGCTATACTACAAAAGGCGCGGACCTTGAAGTCCGCACACAGAGAAAACGGAGGTTAGTCCCATGAAGGAGCAGGTTGAAGAGGTTTTGAATATGGTTCGCCCCGCGCTGCAGGCAGACGGTGGTGATGTCGAGCTGGTTGATGTGGCCGAAGATGGCGTTGTCAGTGTCAGGCTGACCGGTGCATGCGGTTCCTGTCCGATGTCGACAATGACTTTGAAGATGGGTATCGAAAAAACCCTCAAGGAAAAGATCCCTGCGGTAAAAGAGGTCGTGCAGGTGAGATAGTACACGAACCCACAACACGGAGGTTGCCATGGTTAAGGTCAAGACGTTTGGAGAACCGTTAGAGGTGTTCAGGGCGCATAAAGAGTTGGATGAACTCGATGCCCGGGTCAACGCGTTTATCCGCGAGAACGACGTTAACAGGGTCATTTCCGTCAGTGACAGTACGACGGTCGAAGACGGTTCGACCATAGGGCTGATCCGCGTGTTGGTTTACGAATAAAAAGAAATGTTCCGGTTTCGACAGGGAGCGGGGTTATTCCTCCTCCCGGTCGAACCGATTTTATCCCGTCCGCGATCGCATTTATCGTCCTGCGATCAAGATATCCTCAAAGAACGCACCGTTGATCGACTCAATCGGGTTCCCGATGTGGGATACCTGTTGCGCCGTTTTGCGTCATACGCCAGGAAAGTCAGCGGGAGGGTTTTTAAACGGTTTTTAACCGCAGGATTTTATGATGAAAATACTGTTGGGAACACTTGTTCTGATGTTTTGTGATGAGCGTCTAGTGATGGCGAGTGGCGGTCCGGGCGCACCGCACGATTTTACCGGCAGTCGTTTCGGCTTGATCGCTATCGCGATTTTTTGCGCGGCCTATCTGCTGGTGATCCTCGAGGAGCAGCTTCATCTGCGTAAGAGTAAACCGGTGATTGTCGCCGCGGGGTTGATCTGGGTGCTGGTGGCGATTGTCTATAATCGTGCTGGATTGCCCGATGTGGCCCATAATGCCATCCGTCACAACCTTCTCGAATATGCCGAGCTGTTTCTTTTTCTGCTGGCGGCTATGACCTACATCAACGCCATGTCAGAGCGTAACGTATTTCGCAGTTTGCGTAGCTGGTTGATCACCTGTGGTTTTTCGCTGCGCAATATCTTCTGGATGACCGGCCTGCTGGCTTTTCTGATCTCGCCGATCGCCGATAACCTGACCACCGCGCTGCTGATGGGGGCTGCTATTGTCGCCGTCGGCAATGGCAATCACCGCTTTGTATCGATCGCCTGCATCAATATCGTTGTTGCCGCCAACGCTGGAGGTGCTTTTTCGCCCTTTGGCGACATTACGACGTTGATGGTGTGGCAGAAGGGGAAACTCGAATTTTTCGAGTTCTTCTCGATCTTTGTTCCTGCGCTGGTCAATTGGCTGTTGCCCGCTACGATTATGAGTTTGTTTATCAGCAAAGAGCTGCCGGACGCGCAGCAGCAACGTGAATATATGAAGCTCGGTTCCAAGCGGATTATCTTGCTGTTTTTGCTGACCATCGTTACCGCAGTCTGTTTTCACAACTTTCTCCATCTGCCGCCGGCGGTGGGGATGATGCTGGGGATGGGCTATCTGTCATTTTTTGCTTTCTGGCTGAAGAAGCGTGAAAACCGTGTGCTGGGGACGGACAACCCCCTCGATATGACCAGCGGAAACCAGCCTGTTTTTGATCTGTTTCGTCAGATCGCACGTGCCGAGTGGGATACCCTGCTATTTTTCTACGGTGTTATTCTCTGCGTTGGTGGTTTAGGACAGCTCGGCTACCTCGCGGTGATCTCCAAACTGATGTATCTCGATATGGGGGCGACCGGCGCCAATGTCCTGGTGGGTGTGCTGTCCGCGATTGTGGATAATATTCCGGTTATGTTTGCTGTGCTGACGATGAACCCGGAGATGTCGCACAGTCAGTGGCTGCTGGTGACCTTGACTGCTGGCTGTGGTGGTAGCCTGTTGTCGATCGGTTCGGCCGCTGGCGTGGCATTGATGGGGCAGGCCCGCGGGATCTATACCTTCAATCGTCATCTGATGTGGGCGCCGGTTATTGCGCTGGGGTATGCCGCCAGTATTTTCGTGCACCTGTTGATCAATGGCCGCTGATAGCAGGTCCTCTCCACCCTGTTTGGTGTGGTGGAGAGGACCTGATGTACCTAAACAGACATTTCGAGGATCTGACGACTGACCTCCAGGGTGACGGTGCGCCGCTCCCCCAGCTTGATCATGCCGTGCTGTTCCAATTGATCGACCAGCTTTGGGACGATTGTGGCGTCGAGACCATAATCGGACAGGCGTGTTTTGATCCCCATCTGCTCGAAGAATTCCCGGGTTTTTCTGATCGCTTTGTCGATCCTCGTGTCTTCTGAGCCGGTGCTGATTCCCCAGACCCGCTCGGCGTATTGCAGCAGCTTTTCCTTCTTCTGTTCCTTTTGTGACTGTAAAACCGACGGCAGCACGATGGCCAGGGTTTGGGCGTGGTCGAGGCCGTACAGCGCGGTGATCTCGTGACCGATCATGTGGGTCGCCCAGTCCTGAGGGACCCCAGCGCCGATCAGTCCGTTAAGGGCCAGGGTCGCACTCCACATCATGTTAGCGCGAACCGCTTCGTTTTCGGGATCGCTCAAGGCTTGCGGACCGTCTTCGATCAGGGTCAGCAACAGTCCTTCAGCGAATCGATCTTGTACTTTGGCGTCAACCGGGTATGTGAGATATTGTTCGACGGTATGAACAAAAGCATCGACCACGCCGTTGGCGACCTGACCGGCGGGCAGGCTGAAGGTCGTCGTCGGGTCAAGAATTGAAAATTTGGGGAAAACAAGCGGGTGCATGAACGGCAGCTTGGTTTGCGTCGCTTTATGGGTGATGACGGAACCGTTGTTCATTTCAGATCCTGTCGCCGGTAATGTGAGGACACTGCCGAAAGGGAGAGCCGTGGTAATCGGTGCCCGTTTGGTGAGGATGTCCCACGGGTCTCCGGCAAAATTGACCGCCGCCGCGATAAACTTGGTGCCATCGATCACCGATCCGCCACCGACGGCGAGCAGGAAATCAAATTTCTCAAGCCGGATTTTTTCGACGGCCTTCATCAGGGTTTCATAGGTGGGGTTCGGCTCAATCCCGCCGAACGTACTCCACTCATATCCGTCCAACGCCGCGGCAACCTGATCAAAAATACCGTTTTTCTTAATGCTGCCCTGTCCGTACGTCAACAGGACCTTCTGCCCGGCAGGAATCTCGTTCGCCAGCTCGGCAATACGGCCCTGTCCGAACAGAATGCGGGTCGGATTGTGAAATGTAAATGGGTACATGGACGCTCCTTTTATGATGGTGGGAGATAAGTCAGCGTTTTTGTCCTGTTTGTCTGTTTCTGCCTGTTTTTACAGGGATTTTGCTCTGTCTTTATGGATATCTTGAGTACATTTACAATTTGAATATAGTACTTATTTTATGCGGAAAAAGCTATATTTACACGTCTTCTATTCTGACTAAAAAATAGTTTGCATACTGTACACAATTGCTGTGGATAGACATGTGTAAAACGTCCTCTCCCCTCTGAATCGATGCCGTCTCTAGCGTTTTGCATAAAAAATAAGCATCCTGGGTTGGCCAGAAAAATGGAAAAATATCTACTGCCGGATGACGTTTTTGGCATTCAATTTGACGGCCCCATGTGGCTATGTTATCAGGTCAGAATCGATTCTCGCAGATTGGATCGAAACGCCCGAATCATCATGGAAACGGTCGAACGACCCTGCACTGCCACAGATTCCAACCATAAGGATTTATCATGAGAATAACTCCGGCAAGCGAATTGACAAACCGATACAAGGCCCTTCAGCAGCAGATGGCTGCGGCACAGATCGATGCCGCCGTTATTATCCAGAATGCCGACCTGTTCTACTTCAGTGGTTCGATCCAGCAGGGTGTTCTGTATGTCCCGCAGGAAGGCGAACCGGTCTATTTGGTCCGCAAGGACTACGGGCGTGCCCGCATGGAATCGGGCTTGAAGGACGTTGCCCCCCTCAAGAGTCTGCGCGATGTCCCGGACTTGGTTCGCGACTTTGGCCTGCCGGTGGCACAGCGGATCGGTTTTGAGCTGGATGTCTTACCAACGACTCAGTTTCAACGCTGGCAGAAACTCTTGCCCGCTGGCGAACTGGTCGATGTGTCACCCCTCATCCGCGAAGTGAGGGCGGTCAAGAGCGATTACGAGATCGGCATCATGAAGGACTGCGCGCTGATTATGGAGAAGATCCATCAGCAGGCCAAGCAGGTCATCGCCGTTGGTAAGACCGACATTGAGGTGGCCGCCGAGTTGGAATGTTTCGCCCGTAAGGAGGGGCATCAGGGGATCATGCGCTTTCGGGCGTTTAACGCTGAACTCTACTTCGGGCATATCTTCTCCGGCGCCGATGCCGCCGTGCCGGCCTATCTTGATGCGCCCCTCGGCGGGTTGGGGTTGAATCCGTCGATCGGTCAGGGAGCCAGCTACAAGCGGATCGAAAAGGATGAGCCGATTATTATCGATGTGATGACCGCTTATGACGGCTACATGGTTGATCAGACCCGGACCATGGTGGTCGGCTCGCTGGACCCGCAGCTTGAACGCGCTTACTACGACATGTTGAAAATTCAGGAGAAACTGTTCGAGATCGCCAAACCGGGGGCCATCTGGGGCGAGGTCTACCAGCAGTGCTACGATCTCGCTGTAGAAATGGGCTATAAAGACCATTTTATGGGGGCGTCGGGCGCGCAGGTCTCCTTTATCGGTCATGGTGTCGGACTGGAGATCGACGAGTATCCTTTTATCGCCCGGGGCTTTAAAACGCAGCAGCTCAAAGAGAACATGACCTTCGCGTTTGAGCCGAAAGCCGTCTATCCCGGTCTCGGCGTCGTCGGGGTAGAGAACACCTACCGTGTCGGCAGCGACGGTCTGAAACGATTGACCTACTCGGCTGAGGATATTGTTGAGCTATACTGAAATAGGGTGAGTTAACTCTACTAAGGAGGAGGGCTTAGCATGGCGGACGAAGGAAAAAAACTCAGTTTTTTAAATGTTGACCATGAAACTATTTGGGGACTGCTCAGGGTCCTTTGTAATTCGAGGGCCTCGGATCTCCTTCTGGTTGCTGGAGTCCAGCCGAGTCTCAAAATCAATAATGAACTTATGCGAATTGATGCGCCGGTGCTCACTGCTGAACTGGTTGAAACCTATGCAAGAGATTTGATGAACAAAAACCAGCTGGAGGCCTTCAAAGAAACAAAAGACATCGATTTCGCCATTACCGATGAAAATTTGGGTCGCTTCAGGATTAATATTTACAATCAGCGCAACACTATTTCTATCGCTGTGCGTCATATTGTGGAAGATATCCCTTCACTTGAAGATCTCAACCTTCCGGCGTGGCTGGAATCCTATGCGTTAAAGTCTCAAGGACTGATACTGGTCTCGGGTCCGAATGGTCATGGAAAAAGCACAACCCTCGCGTCAATGATCGACATTATCAATACGAAGCGAAACAAAAATATCATCACCATAGAAGACCCGATCGAATTTCTGCATAGCCATAAACAGAGCAACGTGAATCAACGGGAGGTCGGTATTGACACTGAGTCTTTTCACACGGGACTGAGAAGAATTTACCGTGAGGCACCTGATGTTATCTTGATCGGAGAGATGCGTGACAGGGAAAGTATCTCCATTGCTCTCGAGGCGGCGGAAACCGGACATCTTGTGTTGAGTACTCTGCATGCCAACAACAGCACGTTGGCAATTAATCGTATAGTTGATGTCTTTCCCGCTGAGCATCAGCCGCAAATTCGACTGCAGTTGGCCGACAATCTATTGTTGTCTTTCAATCAGAGGTTAATCAAAACTCGGGATGACACGGATCGTCTTCCAGCTTTCGAGAAACTGACGAATAGCTACCGCGTTTCGACGATGATTCGTGATGGGCGGTCTCATCAGATCCGCACTCGTCTAGTATCTTCAGACGAATACCATTCTCTGGATGCCAGCCTTGCGAATTTGGTCAAGCAGAACAAAGTTCATCGTGACGCTGCGCATCACTATGCACAGGATCAGAAGGTGTTTCAGGACCTTTTGCGCTGAAATGCATGACATGGTTTATGTGAGGCTAAAAATTTCATCGAGACTGAGGTGTTTGTCGCCCTCGGTTTTGACGTAGTTTTCTATGGCTTGGAGTCGTGTGCGGATTTTTCTTTCAGCTGTTTGACGCAGGTCGGCGGCTTCTGCGGCGAGCCTCTCGCGATCACCGGCCAGGGCGTCGAGATCGTGGGGGGCGCGCTCCAGTTCCAGCCTTTTTTTGAAGAACAGCTGCAGCTGCTCAAGGGAGCCATCGCCGAAATCGAACACTTCAGGGATCAGGGCAGAAAAGCTGCGGACCCCGACGACATCCTTACCGATCGCCCGATAGGCGTCGAGCATTTCCAGCTCCATGTCGCGGTAGTTCTGCATCGGCATGTACATCCGATCGAGGTAGAGCAGGACCTTTTCGGTTTTCTTGAGATGTCCACCGATAATGACCGATGCTCCGACTTCTCCACGGCGTGCGCCTTTGATCCAGGGTGCACCGGTGATGCCGAAATCGTTGAGCACCGGAAGCTGCAGCAAGACCGAGAGGGTATTGATCGCCAGGGCGAAGCCGGCAGAAGGGCCACCGACGTTATAAGAGGCCGACAGCAGCTGATGGTGGATGGAATATCCTTCGAGAAACTCCCCCAACATTCGTGAGATGTTACGGGTCGGCAGGATCTCCTGCAGGTAGTTTTCGACCAGGGTCAGAGCTTCTTTGGAGCTCTGGTTGGTCATCTGTACCGCCATATCCATTTCTGCGCTGCCGGGTGCGGTGGTCGAAACGGCTCCGGTGACGACGATCTTTTCCTGATAGGTGCGGTAGACCAGCGAGGTGGCAATCGGCAACAGCACACCGCTGGTATCGTTGGCTCCGACACCGACCACAAAGCCGACCTGCGGTTCCTCCGAAAGCTCTGTCTCCAGAAATTCATCCAGCTGTTGCTTGCCTTTACGCAGCGGACTGCCCGCCAGTTGCTGACGGGCAGTCTGCAGGTGCCAGCGGGTGACCGGAAACGCCTTCTCTCCTTTGAGGTGGTGCAGCCGCTTGATGACTTCCTCCAGCCGTTCGAGCAGCGCCTCTTCCCCCTGACGTGCTTTCTTCAACAGGTCCGAATCCGCGGCGATCCCTTCCAGCAACCCGAGCAAAATCTTGTAGTTGTAACGGACGAAGCGCCCCTTGGTTTCGCTGTCGCTTGCGGTGAGCTGAAACAGCGCGTCGATGACCTCCATCTCCGTGGTCCGCAGTGAGCGGACCTTTTCGGCAAAAGCGGTAAAGTCGGCTGGAGTTTCACAGAGGGTTCGCGCGAGTTGCGTGATGTCCTCGAGGCTGAGTCCGTCCTGCAGGGGGAGATTGGCCATGTTTTTAGCGATAATCTGCACACTGTCCTCTTCGCGCAGATGTCCGGTAACGTTCAGGACCTTGAGCCGTTTGGAGCGGATCAGGGCCGGATCGAGGATGTCCAGACGGTTCGTTGTCAGTACGGTGAACACACGGTTGAGGGGCGATTCTCCATCGATAATCGACAGAAATTTGTTGGTTACCTTGTCGTAGGGGCTGCCCCCTTGGGGAGAGCGGCGCGGCGCAACCGCGTCACCTTCATCAAAAAACACCATCGATGGTGAAATCATCTTAGCGATGTCGTAGACCCGTTCCAGATTGGCGACCATCCCCTCCAGTGGACTGTTTGGTTCGGAGAGGTCGGAGAGGTTGACCGACAGGTCCTGCACGTCGGTGTTGTCACCCAGCCAGGCGCGCACCATAAAGGTTTTCCCCGATCCCGGCGGTCCGGTCAGGACTACGCCCTTCTCCTCGTTAATGTTGTAGAACAGGGCGTTGTTGGCCATCTCCGAAAATTCATTCTTGATGCTGCCTATATATTCCTGCCAGTCGATACCACGGTCCATCTGGCCGACGACTTTGTTGTAGAGCGAACCGTGAACATTGCGGGCCACCGATTTGAAGGCGTCGCGGACCAGCAGCTGATCGTTGAGGTAACTGCTGCTGAAGTATCCTTTGATGCCGATGATCGAAGCGATCAGGCGGCGAACGTAGGCCGGGGTGATCTTGAGGCTGCGTTGGTGAAAGATCGGATACAGCTTTTCGACCGCTTGATCCAGTTCTTCTTCTGACAGATGGGGAGCGCGGGGCCCGTCGGGACGTTCCGGATGGTTTTTGCGACGCAACTCGAGGCAGACCACCTCGCGCAGGTTTTTGGGGTTTTCCCACATGTCGTTGATGTCGATGACCAGCCCGCGCTCAACAAAACGCCTGTAGATAGCGGCATCGAATTGCTCCGGCTGATCGGTTGTCGCGATCAGCAGGCAGTCGCGTCGGCCGTGGGCGATTTCGTCGAGGATGATATTGGCGGCGTCGACCAGGGTCGATTGCTGGCCCTGAACGCTGCTCATCTGATCGGGGCGACCGAAAGCGGAGTGGGCCTCTTCGAGGTGGCGTAAGGTCAGTCGGTTGGGGTTACCCATCGCCTTACGCAGGTAGTTGCCCGGCTCTCCCGCCCAGGCGGTTTGGTAGTCGTTGGGGGTGATCATCGCGCTATCGACCGGGATACCGGCTTCATCCATGCTCGAAATGGCCTGACTGATCCGATCGCGGAACAGATAGCGGACGATGGGCAGCCGGGAGAGGAAGCGGAGTTGTGCCCGTTTGCGCCGCTTCTCGATCCTCACTGCCAGCTCGGGATCAACCTCGGTCAGACTGCGCCAGAACGGGTGGTTGGCCATTACTTCATTTTTCTTTGACTTCAGGTCGACGACCGGCTTGACCTCGGAGTAGAAAAACACCTGCTCGATGGCTTGCTTGACCGTGGCGCTTTTACCGCTGCCGGAGTTACCGATGATCAGCAGCAGTGGGGCTCGCGGCGCCTGTGGATCATCGATATATTCCTTAAGGACGTAGGCGTGAAACAACTGTTCAAAGACCTCAAGCAGCTCCGGAGGGACATAGGTGTCGATAGTTTCCCGCTCGAGCAGGTAGCTGAGGTATTGGTGGTCGTGGCTGTCCAGTTCCCGCGCCAGGATCCGGTTCCAGGCGGCTTTGGCGTCCTGGGATCCGGCCGCTTTGAAGCGTTGCTGCCAGTCGTTGAGTTTGCTGGGATCACGCAGCAGCTTAAAGTCGTTCTCCCGTGGCTTTAACAGGCGGCGCAGGCGGGTGGCAATCCGATCGATGATAGAGCGGTCCGGATCGTACTGATGCAGCTGGCGCAGCACAAAGCGCCGGGTTTCATTGCTCCAGCCGGCGATCAGTTGTTCAATCTGCTCAATCCTCTGTTCCGAGAGGCTGACGTAGATCGGACTTCTGGTTTTACGGATGTGAGCCATCGGACTCCCCGGACAGTGGTTGAGCCGGTGCCGGCAGAGTCAGCGGCACGCTTTAATTGGTATTGTTGAGAACAAAGGTATTCTGGCCCTGCTGGTTTTTCTGATAGGCCGCGGCCCATTTCTGCTGGTTGAGGAAGTCGAACAGCGCCGGCGTCTCACGGTTACCCAGTTTGAGGGTGCCGCGCAGGCTGTTGATCGATTCACTGTAGGCCGCGTAAAGTTTTCGGGTGCGGCTGGCTTCGAGGTCGGCGGCGTAGTTTTCGGCTTCGGCGATCAGCTCGCGGCGCTTCTTCTCTTCACTGGCTTCGGCGAGTTTTTCGCCGTAACGGGTGTCACGCAGCACAAACGAGACTATGCGGATGCCGTATTTCTCTTCGAGGGTCGGACCTCCTCTGTTGAGAGGGTGATCCTTGAGGGTCAGGTAGATATCTTCCTTGATGCGGACCCGATCGGAGACCAGCTCGTTGATGGTCTCGCTCTGCATGACATCCTTGACGATCCCGTCAAAATCGTTCTGCAGCAGGGTCTGTGGCGAGCGGTTCTCTATCCCCCAGCGGTCCAGATCGTCGATGCGATAGGTGAGCATGGCGCTGGTCCAGAGGGCGACGTTGCCCTGTGACATGATCCGCTGAGGCTGGTCGCTGGAACCGAGATGCAGCTCCTGGTTCATCAGCGGCACTTCCAGTTCGAGGCGGGTGAATAGCGGCAGGCGGATATGCCAGCCGACGCGGGTGATGGCGACCCGTTCCCCTGATAGGGTTTCGAGGATCACCGCGTAGTTGCGTCTGACCTTGTAGATGGTTTTGCTGGCGTAGAGGAGGGCGACCGAGCTGTAGACCAGAAGGACGATCATGACGGTGACGAGTCCGCGTTTGAAAAGGGCTTTGAGGCGGGCTCTATGCAACAGGCTGGAGCTGGTTTCTTCGGTCACGGGACACCTCCGGTCGGGCTGGCGGCAGAAGAGCGTTGCGCATGTCAAAGAATAGATACAGGTTAGTTCATTAAAGATAGCAGGTTTTGTTGGCTGTGCAGGAGACCTGCGGATGGGAACTTGAAATGCGGTACGCGGTCGGTAAACTTACATCGCAGGGTCAAAGGCACATTGAAGTAACGATCAACCGGTACAGGGGGCGGTTGGGTGATTTCCGAACCACCGCCCCGGTCGTTTTGCACGGGCGGTTCTTTTTGGTGCGAAAAACTGCTATGGTTCTGAATCGCTTGGTCCTTCTTCGCGATCGGCGGTAATGGTGCTGCTGGTTTTCGCGGTGAGGGCGGCTGAATAAATGAGAGGTGACGAATGCAGGACTGGGGACAAGGACCCACCGGGGAAGACCTGGAAAAAAAGGTAATTGAGATCAAGGACCATCTGAAAAATAAGTACGGTCCGCAAAAAGGAATATTGCCCACACTGATTGTGGTTCTGTTGGTAATCCTGGCAGGGTACAGCAGCTTTTATGAAGTGGACACCGAAGAGACCGGCGTGGTACTGCGCTTTGGCGAGTTTTCCAGCTATTCGGAGCCTGGCCTGCATTTCAAGATGCCGTTCGGTATCGATCAGGTCTATCTGGTCCAGACCGGGCGGGTTCTTAAGGAAGAGTTCGGCTACCGAACGGTTCAGCCTGGGGTGCGTTCAACCTACTCCGACCGCGGTTTTGAAGAGGAGTCCCTGACCTTGACCGGGGATCTCAATGTCAGTGATGTTGAATGGATTGTTCAGTTTCAGGTCGCGGATCCTTATAAATTTATCTTCAACATCAAAGACCCCGTCGGGACGATCCGCGATATCTGCGAAGCGATGGTTCGCAAAGCGATTGGCAATGCCAACGTGACTCAAGTATTGACCACGGAGAGGGCTCAACTGGCCAGTGACATCGAACAGAATCTGCAGGAGACTCTTAACCAGTACGATATCGGTGTGCGGATTGTGACGGTGAAGTTTCAGGATGTCACGCCACCCGATCCGGTCAAGGATGCGTTTAACGAAGTCAACGAATCCGAGCAGCAGAAAGAGAGTCTTATTTTTCAGGCCCGCGAACAGTTTAATCGTGAAGTCCCCAAGGCCCGCGGTGAAGCGAAAAAGGCGCTGCAAGAAGCCCAGGGCTATGCCGTCGAACGGATCAACAAAGCCCGCGGCGAGACCGATCGTTTTCTGGCTCTACTGACGGAGTACAAAAAGGCTCCGGAAGTCACGCGTCGCCGTATCCATCTGGAAACCCTCGAGGAAATCTTACCCCGGCTGGACGAAGCCTACATCATCGATCCTCAAGGGGGAAGCCTGCTGCCATTGCTTCCTTTACGTAAAGCGACCGAAGGAGGCCTGAAATGAAAAAAACACTGCTGATTCTGATCGTTTTTGCAGCGATCATCGTTGCCCGTGGGGGGTTGTATGTGGTCAATGAGGCGGAACAGGCGATCGTTACCCAATTCGGTAAGCCGATTGGGGACGTGAGTACGCCCGGTCTGCATTTCAAGCTGCCCTTTGTTCAGAAGGTGACCCGTTTCGAGAAGAGGATCTTGAAGTGGGATGGCGACCCGAACCAGATTCCGACTAAAGATAAACGATTCATCTGGGTCGATACGACGGCGCGTTGGCGGATTACTGACCCGTTGCTGTTTTATAAAACCGTTGCTAGCGTACGAGGTGCTCAGAGCCGTCTCGATGACATTATCGATTCAGTAGTGCGCGATGCCGTGTCTGGCCGTTTGCTGGTCGAGTTAGTGCGCGGTAGTGATTATCAAGCCGAGGAGGCAACAGAAGAGCATTTTGAGGTTGAGGGTGTTGAAATTTCCAAAGAGGATCTGGTTGGACGTGAGGAGATTCTTCTCAGTATGCTGGATAAGGCACAGGCCAGTACTCCGGAATACGGGATTGAACTGCTCGACGTACAGATCAAGCGGATCAACTATGTCGAACAGGTCCGCACCCGGGTTTACGAGCGGATGATTAACGAGCGGAAGAAAGTCGCGGCCGAATACCGCTCGGAAGGTGAAGGTGAAAAAGCTGAAATTCTCGGTGAGATGGAACGGACTCTGAAAGAGATCAGTTCTGAAGCCTACCGTGAAGCGCTTGAAATCCGCGGTGCGGCCGATGCTGAAGCCGCAGCGATCTATGCTGAAGCCTACAACCAGGATGAAGAGTTTTACGCGTTTTTGCGAACCCTAGAATCTTACAAAAAGTCGATTCGCAGCAACGGTAAGCTGGTGATCGGCACCGACTCCGACTATTACCGTTATCTGAAAAAAGCCAACTGATCCTTAGGTCAGGGTTCTTCCGATCTTTCAGGAAGAACCCTGACCAGGCTCTATCTCCCTTCCGCAACCCTTCTTTTTTGCCAAAGCCGTGGTGACTTCTCATTACTTCTTTTTGTTGCACAGCCCTTGTGGCTTGTCCTGCAAAATATGTGATTGAGGGACTCATTCGCTTTGGTGGCTTCCGCTCCACCGACTTGCAGACCCCGGCAATCGCGCTATCCTTACCCTTTGAGATCAGTGGCCAATGTTATCATCAGGGAGAGGTTTTATTGTCGTGGATGCGGGGATTCTTACAGCTTTTTTTGCCAGAAGACATGACGCCTGGCGGGCGTTACGTAAAATCGATACCAAAGATTTTCAGCGGTTGCTGCTGATTCATAAGTCCGAGACGGGGCAGATTTCTGTTGAGAACCGTTTGTTGGGCTCCCGTCTGTGGCGCGCTCTGCAATTCTGCGTTCTGTTCCTGTTGCTGCTCGGTGTCCCGTTCGCGGTACTGGACTCTTTCGGGATCATTTCTCCTTCACCGCTTCTTTTTTACGGCCTGATGCTCATGTTTGCAGGTAGCGGCGCACTGGTGGGGTGGGGACGTTTTTGCCGTAGAACCTCCGGGGAAAGAACAGATATCTGCTCATCGTATGCCCGGAGCCTGTTACCGGGGGAATCCCTTCTCTTGATAGAGGCTCCGGTCGATGTCATGGCGCGATCGATCGAGATCGTTCGCGAACAGGCTGATCAGCTTCCGAGCATTTTTGTGCAGCACCCCTCCTTGGAAAAACGTGAGGTCGGTCGCGAAGCCTGGGTGGCCCTGTCGCGAGATCAGATCAGCGAACGGGCCCTGTTTCAGGCGATTGACCATCATCAGCTGCCCCGTCAGCAACAGAAGAAAACAGAGCTGCTGAAACGTTTGAAAGGCAGCAGGGGCTGGATCCATGAAATCTGCTGCGATCTGGCCGAAGCCTGTCGATTGGAACAGGGAACGTCGCCGGTGGCTGAGTGGATTATCGACAATGAATTCGTGGTGGCGGAGACGGTTCGCGATGTTCTGCAGAATCTTCCGCCACGCTACTGTCGCGAGCTGCCAACCATTTCCAGCGATCCCTATTTGGAGGGGTTACCTTTGGTCTACGGGCTGGCCAAAGAGCTGGTCGCCGATACCGAACTGCGCCTCAACCGCGAGAACATCCTCTCCTTTCTCACCAGTTATCAGTCGGTCAGGGTGCTTTCCACCGCTGAATTATGGGCCGTGCCGCAGATGCTCAGGATTGCTCTGGTGGAGAGTATTCAGTCGATCGCCATCAGCGCACATTCCGATCTGCGTCGCCGTCAGCTCGCCGCGCTCTGGGCCAATCGCCTGATCGCTGCTGAGCGTCAATTCCCCGAGCAAATTCCGACCCTGTTGAACGATCTGTCAGCGAGCGACCCCAGTGTCTACTTCTGCACCCAGTTGATCGATCACCTTTACGACGAAGAAGCGCTACTGATTCATGTAGAGCGCTGGATTGAACAAATTCTGGAGCAGCCGCTCAATGTCTGTACTGTGCGTGAGCAGAACCGGCAGACGAAGGCTCAGATTTCCATTTCCAACGCCTTTACCAGTCTGCGCCATCTAACCCAGTTTGACTGGAGAGACATTTTTGAGCAGGTCAACCGGATCGAACAGGTGTTGCGCTTTGATCCCGCTGGCGTTTACGCGCGGATGGATTTTGTCACCCGAGATCGCTACCGTAGCGTGGTGGAGACCTTGGCGCGGCGAACAGGTCAGCCGGAAGAAGATGTCGCTCACAGCGCTGTCGAGTTGGCGAATCAGGCGGTCGAAGCGGGTTGCGTCGACGAGCGCGCTGAGCATATCGGTACCTATCTGATTGGCGATTCCCAGTGCGAGCTGGCCGACCGGGTGCAGTGTCAGGAACCTCTCTGTTGCCGGGCGAGACGCTGGGCAGAACACCATCACGGGGGCCTCTATCTTGTCTCCATCGGCTTGTTAACCCTCTTTTTTCTCGGTAGCCTTTTCTGGCTGGGCCGTGTTGGTCTTCACACCGGCCCTTTGACGCTACTGCTGTTGACTCTTCTGGGGGCGATTCCCGCCAGTCAGATGGCTATCCAGGTCACCAATTTCTGTGTGACCCGCCTGCTGTCGCCGCAGATCCTTCCCAAGATGGATTTCGAAGAGACCGGCATCCCCGACGAATTCCGTACGCTGGTGGTGGTGCCGACCTTGCTGGTCGATCCGCAGATGCTGCAGAAAGAGATCGAAAAGCTGGAAATTCGTTATATGGCGAACCGTGAAGACAATCTCGTTTTCGGGCTCTTGACCGATTTCACCGATGCCGCCACACAGAGCGTTCCCGAAGATGGGCCACTTTTATTGTCAGCGGTTGCTGCCATTGAGCGGTTGAATCAGCGCCACGGGGCCGGCCGGTTTTTGCTGTTTCATCGTGAGCGTGTCTGGAGCGACAGCGAGCATGCCTTTATCGGTCGTGAACGTAAACGGGGCAAACTGGAAGAGTTGAATCGTCTGCTGATCGATCCGACCGCCGAAGAGCATCGCCGTCTGATCCATGCCGGAGATCCCGCCGCGATTGCGGGGGTCCGTTTTGTCATCACCCTCGACAGTGATACTCAATTGCCCCATGGAACCGCGCGACGGATGATCGAAACCCTCGCCCATCCTCTGAATCGACCCCGCCTCGACAACGAGGGGGGTGTTCTGCCGGGTGGCTATACCATTATTCAACCGCGCGTCAGCCCTTCTCTGGCGACGACGGGTGAATCCAGTTACAGTCGTTTTTTTGCCGACGCGGTCGGGGTCGATCCCTACACCAAGGTGGTCTCTGACGTCTATCAGGACCTCAGCGGACAGGGTTCCTACCATGGTAAGGGAATCTATGACGTGCAGCTGTTTTCCAGCGTGCTCGACGGGCATTTCCCCGAAGAAAGGATTCTCAGCCACGATCTGATAGAAGGTGAGTATGTCCGCGTCGGGTTGGCCACGGATATTGAATTATATGACGAATTTCCCACCAGTTATCAAGGTGATAGCGGTCGTTTGCATCGGTGGATGCGGGGTGATTGGCAGATCGCGCAGTGGCTCTTTCCGACGGTTCCTTCGTCCGGAGGGAGGAGGGTCGCCAACCGATTGAGCCTGTTCAGCCGCTGGAAAATCTTTGACAACCTGCGCCGCAGCCTGCTGCCGGTGACAAGTGTCGGTTTTTTGCTGACGACATGGTGCGTTGATCCGCGGCTCGGTCTGGTCGCCAGTCTGGCGATCGGAACGCAGGTGTTTTTTCATCCGCTGGCGCAATTACACGCCATCGTCACCAGCCGCGCCGGTCTCAAAAGCTTTTCCCCCGAGAGAATGGGACATAATCTGCTGCGGGCAGCGGTGGACGCTGCACTGATGCCGCATCAGGCGATCATGTCGGTCGATGCGATAGTACGCGCCTGGTACCGGTGTCATATCTCTCATCGCTACCTTCTGCAGTGGAAATCGGCGCAGCTCAATACCAGTGGTTCGGCGATCTTTGCCATCTACCTTTTTGCCGTCAGTCCGTTAGGGCTGCTGGCGATGGTTCTGGTTTATGGCGTCAGCGCGTTCAGCCTGCCCGCCGCCCTGCCGTATTTTATGTTGTGGATCTTCTCGCCGCTGATTGTCTGGCTGCTGAGCCGTCAGCCACTGCCCCGCGAAACAATTACCCCTCTGGTTGAGAAGGACCAGCGCTATCTGCGTACTGTGGCTCGGCGGACCTGGCGCTACTTCTCTGACTTTGTCGATGACAGAACCCACTGGCTGCCTCCGGATAATTATCAGGTGTCCCATCAGGATCAACTGGCGATGCGGACCAGCCCGACCAACATCGGCCTATGGATGCTGAGTCTGCAGGCGGCACGTGATGCCGGCTATGTGTCTGCGGATCGGGTTGTCGACAGGCTGACCCGTACGCTGGACACCATCGATCGTCTGGAACGTTATGAAGGACATCTGCTGAACTGGTACGACATCGAGACCCTCCAGCCGCTGGAACCCCGCTATGTCTCCTCGGTGGACAGCGGCAATCTGCTCGGTTCGCTGTGGACTCTCGAGCACGGTCTTGTCGAGCTGCTTACGCGCCCGCTGGTTGACGACACCCTCCTGTCCGGACTGTGGGAGACTGTTCGTATCTTCCTGGATGACGAGAAGGCAGCTTTAGACAACGACACGGTTGCATCCTTCAAACAGCTTCTGGCGCGCTGTGACAGCCCCTGCAACGATGGTGCACAGCGATTGAGTCTCTTTGCTGACTGTTGTCAACTGCTCCAACAGCAGGAGGATCAGACCGATGAAGGCTGGTCCGGACAACTCAAGGAGCAGGTCGCCGATTGGAGGATGTCGCTCGATCGTTATCTTGGCTGGTACAAGCATCTGACCGCTCCTGCAGAAAATGTTGCAGGCTGGGACGATGAGGTGCTGGCGCAGCTGGAGTGGTCCCGCTGTTCAGAACTGTCGCTTCAGCAGTTGCAGGATGAAAATCTGCCCATCCTCAAACAGCTGCATGAGCTGAAAAAACAGCCCAGACTTTTTTCCGCACAACAGGAAGTGATCGATATGGTGCTGGCGGAACTCGGTGCGGCGCAGCGCGCGGCCCGGGAGACGATGTCACAGGTTCAAGTGCTGATCGACAGGGTGCATGCCCTGGCGGCGGCAATCAATATGGGCTTTTTGTACAGTGACGAACGCAAACTGTTCGCGATCGGCTACAACGTCTCGGCCAATCGTCTCGATAACGCCTTTTACGACCTGCTCGCCAGTGAGTCCCGCTTCGGGAGCTTTGTGGCTATTGCCCGCGGTGAAGTACCGATGGAGCACTGGTTCTCTCTCGGTCGACCCTACGGCAAGATCGGTTACAGGCGGGCTCTGCTCAGTTGGACCGGGACCATGTTTGAATACCTGATGCCGGTGATTTTTCAGCGCTCCTACGATAATTCCCTGCTCGATCGGGCGATTCGTCAGGCGGTCGGTGAGCAGATTAATTATGCGCGCCGACATCGTATCCCGTGGGGGATGTCTGAATCGGCCTACGGCGATTTGGACCTGAATAAAACCTATCAGTACAAAGCGTTCGGGGTGCCAACCCTGGGACTTAAACGGGTGCTGAAGAACAAACATGTCGTGGCTCCTTACGCCAGCCTGTTGGCGGTGTCGATTGCACCCGGCCTGGTGGTTCAAAACCTGCGCCGCCTCGATCAGCTCGGGATGCTGAAGACCTACGGGTTTTACGAGTCGATCGACTTCAGCCGACGCGATGATCCCGGTGGAGAGCGTGCCGTGGTGATCAAGGCCTATATGGCTCATCATCAGGGTATGGGCTTTCTCGCGCTGGTGAATTTTCTCCACGACGAACCTCTGCTGCGCCGTTTTCATGCCGACTCCCGTGTGCGGGCGTTCGAGCTCCTTTTACAGGAGCGGGTGCCGACCCTGCCGCCACTGCATCTTATTTCTACCCGTGAATCGGTGACCAAAATTGCCGCTGTTGGTGAACTGTCACCGACAGCGTACACCTTCGAGTCTCCTGATACGCCTATCCCGAAATCACAGTTTCTCAGTAATGGCCGCTATGATCTGATGATCACCAACTCGGGCAGCGGCTACAGCCAGTGGGGGGGCAGCGAACTGACGCGCTGGCGCGTCGATAGAATCTGTGAACAGGGTGGTATCTACTGCTATATTCATGATCAGGATGCCGATACGTTGTGGTCCAATACTTACCTGCCGGTCACCACTGGCGGTGATAACTACAGGGTTGAATTCCCCCTTGACCGCGCGGTGTTTCAGCGTGAGGAGCACGGTATACAAACCGAAACGGTGGTGGTGGTCTCCCCCGAGGACGATGTCGAGATCCGCCGACTGACACTTGTGAACCGGTCTTCACGTCGCCGTCGCTTGCGCCTGACCAGCTATGTCGAGCTGTCTATGGCGCCGCACCGGGCCGATCTGCAACACCCGGCGTTCAACAAGATGTTCATCGAAACCGAGGCGATTCCGGACAGTAACTCGTTGCTTGCACACCGCCGGCCGCGCAGCGACGACGCACAGCCGCTCTATCTGGCTCATCGGCTGACCTGTGATCAGGGTGATGATCTGCCGTTTAATTACGAAACTGACCGGCGGACATTTATCGGTCGTGGACAGACTCTGGCCGATCCGCAGGGCAGCAGGGCGACCCTCGAAGACAGTCAGGGTTTTGTGCTGGATCCGGTTCTGAGTCTGCGGCGTGATGTGATTCTTGAACCTCATCAGCATCTCCGTTTGAGCCTGATCGTCGCTACGGGGGAGAAACGGGATCAGGTCCTGCAGTTGATGACCAAGTACGGCGAGGATTACGCGATCGAGCGGGCCCTCGATTTTGTCTGGCGGGCGTCCCAGATCGAATTGCGGATGCTTCACATTCAGCCCCACGAAGCGCGTCGTTTCCGCCAGTTGGCAGATCATCTGCTGTTTCCCAACACGCTGCTGCGGGCTCCCGCCGCAATCCTCGCTGAGAACAACCGAGGGCAGTCCGCCCTGTGGCCCTACGGGATTTCCGGAGATCTGCCGATTATTCTCACCTCCATCGGTAAGGTGCGCGATATTGGTCTGGTCCGACAACTTTTGCAGGCGCAGGCGTACTGGCTGCGGCACGGACTGATCGTCGATCTGGTGATTTTAAATGAAGAATCGGGCAGCTACGACGAACCGTTGAGGGAGCGCCTGCTGAATCTTATTCAGGCGCACGCTATGTTCATCGGCCGTGAGCGCGCCGGTGGGGTCTTCCTGCGCAGCGTTGATCAACTCCCGGAAGAAGACATCCGCCTGTTCAAGTCGGTCGCCAGCGTAGTGCTGGTGGCTGCACGGGGAACTCTCGCTCAGCAGCTTGGGGCCACGCGAACCCTGCCCGAACTTCCAGAACGGCTCGAAACTGGTGGAGATAGTGACAGTGCCGACATCGAACTGCCGCTTGCCGACCTTGAGCTGGTACTGGAGAACGGTGTTGGCGGGTTCAGCACCGATGGCCGCGAGTATGTTGTGACCCTTGAACCGGGAGTCCATACCCCGGCGCCCTGGGTCAACGTGATGGCCAACCCCGATTTCGGTGCGCTGGTCAGCGAAAGCGGTGCCGGGTTCTGCTGGTTCGGTAACAGCCAGAGAAACAGGTTGACCGGGTGGTCAAACGATCCGGTGCTCGATCCCGCGACCGATGTCATCTATCTCCGTGATGAAGAGAATGGGCAGTTCTGGACCCCGACGGCGGCACCGCTGCGGTCCGATGACACGTACAGGGTGCGCCATGGTATCGGCTATTCCCTGTTTGAGCACAACAGCCATGGGATCGAGCAGACCCTGACCCGTTTTGTTCCCAACGATACACGGGGAGGCGATCCGCTCTGCGTGCAGTTGGTTTCTCTGACCAATCGCACCAACCGCCGTCGCTCCCTGAGCCTGACCTCTTATGCGGAACTGGTCCTCGGTGAAAATCGCGAAACCTCGCAGATGCATGTTCTGACCCGGTGGGACGAAGATGTCGACGCGTTGCTGGCTTGGAACCGCTATCACCCTGATTACGCCGACCGGGTCACGTTTGTGGCCACCAGTCATCCGGTGCGCTCCCACTGTGGTGATCGCAGCTGTTTTGTCGGGCGGCACCGCACCCTGTCCGATCCGCTGGCGATGCATTTGAGCCGGTTGGCCTGTCAATCAGGCGCAGGTCTGGACCCGTGCGCGGCGCTGCAGGTCGAAGTGGTCTTGCAACCGCAACATCAGCAGACGGTTGCGGTCTTTATCGGTCAGGCCGATTCGATCGCTCAGGCGCGTGCCCTGATCCGCAAATATCAAAAAGTTGATGTCTGCCAATCGGCCTTGGAGGAGACCCGCGACTGGTGGGCGCAACAGCTCGGCGGCATCGAGGTGAAGACGCCTGACCCCGCGGCCGATCTTCTGATCAATCGCTGGTTGTTGTATCAGAGTCTCAGCTGCCGGATATGGGGGCGTTCGGCGGTCTACCAGTCCGGCGGTGCTTTCGGGTACCGCGATCAGCTTCAGGATGTCATGGCGTTTCTCTACACGACGCCGGATGTGGCCAGAGAGCAGATCCGTCTTGCCGCCAGTCGTCAGTTCCGTGAAGGGGATGTCCAGCACTGGTGGCATCCGCCGACCGGTGCTGGGATCCGCTCGCGTATCTCAGACGATCTGCTCTGGCTGCCGTTTGTGGTGGCCCAGTACGTCCGTGTGACCGGTGACGACAGCCTGCTGCGCGAAGAGGCCTCGTTTCTTAATGCGCCGGAGTTGGCGGCCGATCAGCATGAAGTATTTGCCGTGCCCGATGTTGCGCTGGATGCCGGCACAATCTATGAGCATTGCCGGCGTGCGGTGGCCAAAGGGCTGACCCGTGGCGCTATGGGATTGCCACTGATCGGCACCGGAGATTGGAATGACGGGATGAATCTGGTGGGTGCCCAAGGGCGGGGAGAGAGTGTCTGGCTGGCGTGGTTTCTGGTGGATGTACTGCAGGGAATGATCGAACTGGCCGAACAGGTGAATGATGAGGAAACTAGGGCAGAATACAGACGCGAACGACAGCGTATCATTGCTGCTATCGAGGAGAACGGCTGGGACGGTGGCTGGTATCTGCGTGGCACCTTCGACGACGGCAGTCTGCTAGGATCGAGCAGATGCGTCGAGGCGAAGATCGATTCGCTGCCGCAGAGCTGGGCCTGGCTGAGCGGCGCTGCGGACAGTCAACGGGCCGGACAGGCCCTCGATGCCGCCTGGGCGGCGCTGGTTCGCGAGGATGAGAAGATTGTCCAGTTGTTCGACCCGCCGTTCAATCGCTCTACCCCTTCTCCGGGATATATTAAGGGGTACCCGCCGGGGGTCCGTGAAAATGGCGGACAGTATACTCACGCGGCTCTCTGGTTTGCCATGGCACTGGCCCGGCGTGGCGATGGTGAGCGGGCGGTTGATCTGCTGACGATGCTGAATCCACTCAATCACACCCGCGATCAACAGGGAGTGTGGCGCTACGGGGTCGAGCCCTACGCGGTTGCAGCCGATGTCTATCGTTTACCCGGACGGGTCGGGCAGGGGGGCTGGTCGTGGTATACTGGGTCTGCGGCCTGGATGTATCGGGCGTGGATTGAAGAGGTTCTCGGCCTGAAGATTCGTGGAAAACAGATGTGGCTCGATCCGGTTATCCCTGCAGACTGGCCGGGGTTCTCCATCCGCTACAAGCGTGATGGCAGTGTGTACCAGATCGACGTGGACAATCCCCACCGGGTCGGACGGGGCGTGTCTTCAGTTGAGGTGGATGGCGTATTGCAGCCTGACGCCGTGGTTCCGCTGAAGAGGGGCGCAGGTGTCTGCCGGGTGATCGTACAGATGGGCAGCTGATATGCGCGCTGCTTAGCGGTAGTAGTGGTCGCGCCGGCCGCCTTTGCGTGAAATTTTTCCGGCAAACCAGCCGAACAGGAACACGCCTCCACCTGCTAAAAACCAGCGGATGGTCTGTGATCTGCGAAAGTCTTCGTTCTCCTGACGCAGTTGAAGGGATTCGCTGGACAGTTTCTTGTTCTCTGCGTCCAGTAGGTCGCGTTCTTCGGCCAGTTGCACGATATGCTCTGACTTGAATCGCAGGTCTTCGTAGCGCTGCTGCATCTGCTTGAGTTGATCACGGCTCTGGTTCAGGGTTTTGTCCAGTTGGTCGATTTCGTCCTCGGCGTTTGCTTTGAGCTCCGACTGGGTGGTACTGATTTTTTTCAGTTGATCAAGCTCAGCGGTCAGGCGTTTATTGTCGTTCTGCAAGCGCTGGATGACGAGCGGCGACGGTGTTTGCTTGGTGACGTACTGCTTGGCAACAAAACCCTCCTCGCCCGTCTTGGTACGGACCCTGACATAGCTGGAGTCTTCATCGAGGACTTCAAGGGGGGTACCGGTTTTAAGTGTTTTGATGGTTTTAAAATCGGTTCCCTTGCCTTCCCTGAGGTTGACGATAATCTGATCGATCACATAGCGGGTTTCAGCAAAGGCTATCGCGCCGGACAGGGTGATCAGAATTAGAACAGAAAATACCAGCAGATGTTTGTTTTTCATCGCATTAAATCCCATTTTTAAGGTCAACAAAACGACAAATTCTACAGTGTTTGCTGTGACGATTTCAACCCCCGTTTTCGGCTCGGGCTGTTGCGCATCTGCGATAGGAAATCGATTGTTCTGTTGTTGTGCTGGTCGGTGTGTAGATAGAGAGAAAAATTGCAATTTCCTCGCAGAGATGGAATGATGCGCAGGACTTTTGACCCGTGCAGGAGACAGGAGATTTTAGGTGAAGGAACAGATAGCGCAGTTGTTGGAAAAAACTGTTGAGGTTTTGAAGCAGCGGGGAGTTTTGCCGGCCGATGCGGCACCCCGTATTCAGGTCGATCGTACTAAAGACAAGGCTCATGGTGATCTGGCCACGAATCTGGCGATGATGATGGCCAAACCCGCCCGCACCAATCCCCGTGCTCTGGCGGAAAAAATTATCGAACACCTGGTCCCTTCCGATCTGGTCAGCCGGGTCGAAATCGCTGGTCCCGGATTTATCAACTTTTACCTGAACCCGGAGTGGCTGGCGGGCCGGATCGAGGCGATTCAACAAGATCCCCGCTGTGGTGTCGCAGCGGTGGCGGCACCACAAACCGTCGTGGTTGACTATTCCTCTCCCAATCTGGCCAAGGAGATGCACGTCGGTCACCTGCGCTCGACCATTATCGGTGATGCCGTCGCGCGGACCCTGGAGTTTCTCGGTCATAACGTTATCCGCCAGAATCATGTCGGTGACTGGGGCACCCAGTTCGGAATGTTGCTGGCCCACATGGAAGAGCTTCACAAGCAGGGTGGCGAGTTACGGATGCAGTTGGCCGACCTGGAGTCGTTTTACCGCGAGGCCAAGGGTCGTTTTGACGCCTCGGAGAGTTTTGCCGAGCGGTCCCGGCAGCTGGTGGTGGAGCTGCAGTCGGGGGATGCGTACTGCCTGAAGTTGTGGCAGGAATTTCTCGATATCTCACTGAACCATTGTCACGAGCTTTACCGGCGACTCAATGTGTCTCTCGATAGATCTCACGTGATGGGTGAGAGCGCCTACAACGACGATCTGCCTAAAGTGATCGATGATCTCGATGCCGCGGGATTGCTCACCGAAGATCAGGGCGCGCAGTGTGTTTTTAGTGATGAGTTTATGAGTCAGGATGGCTCGCTGTTGCCGATGATCGTGCAGAAAAAAGGTGGCGGATTTCTGTACGCCACCACCGATCTTGCTGCGATCCGATATCGCCAGAAAGTCCTCAATGCGCAGCGGGTACTCTATTTTGTTGATATCCGCCAATCTCTGCACTTCCGTCAACTGTTCGCCGTAGCGCGCAAAGCGGGTTTTGTCAAAGACGACACCCAGCTGGAGCACATGGCGTTCGGCACGGTGATGGGTGATGACGGCACGCCCTTTAAAACCCGCAGTGGCGGCGTGGCCAAGCTGGCTGATCTTCTCGACGAGGCCGAGACCCGTGCCTACCAACTGGTGAAGGAAAAAAATCCCGATATGTCTGACGATGAGCTGCAGCACATCAGCCGTGTCGTTGGCGTCGCCTCGGTCAAATATGCCGATCTGTCGAAAAATCGATCCAGTGATTACCTGTTCAGCTTCGATAACATGATCAGCTTTGAGGGGAATACTGCTCCCTATCTGCTCTACGCCTATACCCGCGTCGCCAGCCTGTTCCGCAAGGCGGAGATAAGTGAAGATAATGCCGGCGCAAAGATTCTTCTGACCGATGAATACGAAACGGAGCTGGCGGCAAAAATTGTCCAGTTTGAAGAGGTGGTTGGCCGCCTCGCGGAGAAGGGGTGTCCCCATATCCTTTGCGGTTATCTGTACGATCTGGCAGGTCAATTTTCGAGCTTTTACAAAAACTGTCCGGTTTTGAATGCCGATGATGAGCAGATCAGAAAAAGTCGTCTGGCTCTGGCACAGGTGACGGCCCGGGTGCTCCGCCGTGGGTTGTCTCTGCTCGGTATCGAAACCCTGGAACGTATGTAACGATAGGGATTTTCATGTCTTTTTCCGGGAATTTAGAGGAGATCCCCTTAGTCGATGTGATCCAGTTGCTGCACGGGACACGAAAGTCAGGAATTCTGCGCATCGGCAGTCGAAAGGGAAAGAGTCAGCTGGTTTTTAAGGCCGGTTACATCGTCAGTGCCAGCCACCTGAGTAACAGCGTCCGTATCGGTGAGTTTATGGTGGAGCGGGGGGATATCGATTCCGCGCAGCTGAAATCGGCGCTCATGGCCCAACAGCAGGCCGAGGCAGAGCGTCTGCCGTTGATTCAGACCCTGCTGCGGCTCGATCTGGTCAAAGAAGAGGTTGCCTTTAGCGCTTTGCAGGGACTCATTACCAAGACGATTGTAGAGGTGTTGACCTGGAAACGTGGATCGTTTGAGTTGGAGCCGACCCGTGACGTCACTGGCGATGATTTCAAGTTTTACCCCGAAAATCTCGAACAGGAGGTCAGCGTCGATGTTCAGAGTGCGCTGTTGGACGCTTTGCGGATCTACGACGAGAAGGTCCGGGACGGTCTTCTGGCGACCGATGACGACTATTGGGACGATGAGTTTGCGGAGATCGCTGCTGAACTGCTTGGTGCTCCGGTCAGTGGGGCCGGGCAACCGAGGAAAAAAAAGACGGATGTGACTGCCGGTGATCTCGGTTTGACAGATTTCGGTGAACCGTCCTGACCGCGGGGTCGATTTGGGGATAGTGGCTTGAGTTAATCAAGCAGGTATCCTGTCTTAAGAACTTTTGTCAAAATCACGATACCGTCAATTGAATAATCTGTCCCCGAAATTTGCGTCCCCGAAATTTCTGAGTTATGTCCTGTGCGGATTCGCAACTCCGGAAGTGTGGGGGATCATGATCGGTGGTACGAGCGCGATGGCGCCGGAACGACGCCCGTAAATCGTCACTATGGAGGTCCGTTCACTGCTGACTGGGACTCTTGCGACCTGTATGACCGGTGCGATGCTGCTCTGATCCGGGATTTCTCATATGAGTAAGAGCACATTTTAGAAATAGAAAAGCCTCTGCCGATCGCTCGGTAGAGGCTTTTCTCAGAATTTGCGTCCTGTGCCGGTAACTTTATTGAATAAGGATCGGTGAGTATCCCTTTGCCTGATAACCGATAGCCGAGATGAATGTATTTCCCACGACTTTTATTTCCGCCAAAATGTTTGCGTTGTCGACCCCGAACAGATTGGTTGCAATGCTACATGCCTCAAATTTAATACCCAATCCTTCAAGTTCGCTCACGGCAGCCTTTAACTCATCAGAAGCTTCATTCGTAACCAGGGTCACCGCCATTCCGCGAAAGGCAATGATGATGTTTGCTGGCGTACCCTGATCTTCAAGCCCGTGATAGGTCTGTTTTATGACGTCAAGATAGAGCAGAAGTTTGCCCATTGCGGCGTCGGTTTCGCCGGGACTGACACTGATGTTGATATCAATAAAGCCCTTCCCGACATCGACACCCGCCAGAGCGACAGTGTCATTCGGTTCCAAATTATCAAGTGCTGATTTGTTGGATGAGTTATTGTCATTGCCACAAGCGGTTAGACACAAGGTGAGTAGACAGACCAGCAGGATTGCAAGCTGTTTTTTAATAGTCATTAGTTCACTCCGTTCGTACATGTCAATGCTACATGATTGGGATGGTCGCATAGCCCTTGTGGTTGCTGCCGTAACCGATTGCCGAGATAAAGGTGTTCCCAACCACATTGACCTCTGACAGCATTGTCGAGTTGTCAATCCCGAAAAGGCTTGTCGCGACATTGCATGCCTCAAATACGACGCCCAGATCAGAGAGTTCTGCAACGAGATCCTTAATATCCTGGGTTGTTGTTTTGGTAACCAATGCTACTGCGGAACCACGGAAGGCAACGATGATGTCGGGCGTGACGCCCTGATCCTGAAGGCCCTCATAGGTTTGCTTGATCACGCTCAGATAAAGTGCAAGCTTGCCTTGGGCAGGCGCGAGGTCTGTGAAATCCGCAGCGATGTTGATATCAAACAGCGCCTTGCCAACGCTCACATCTGTCAGCGCGTCGAGATCGTTCGGCATCTCAGTTGCGGTAGCAGTTCCCACCCACAGCGCAAAAAACAACGAAAGTGAAGCAACAAGGCAGGCCAATACGGGATACTTCTTCATGGATTTTTCTCCTTTCTGGCGACCGAACGAACCATCGTTCTAGACGCAAACCGAAAAAAATGCCCTGGCAGGGAAGCCAGAACGAGCGTTCGGTCAAGAATGGACGAGCATTAGACGCTTGTCAAGCATCTTAATGATTGTGTGCTGCTATGCGGAGACGCTTTTCCAGGCGCAATCCCAGATTGAAGGCAATTGACGAACGAGAGGGCCGGCGAATATGCCGTCTAGGTGTAGATGGATGAGTCGAATGGGGCCTCCGAACATGACTGCCGCTGCGACCAGAGGGTCAAGCTCTCTAATTTCACCTTTTTCAATTCCTTCTCTCACCATCCCTTTCATCAGGGTAAATGGCTTCGAGGAACAGACCGGGGTTTCGTTGGGCAGGAACTCTCTATGCTTGGCATGTAGCATAAAGGCCATGGCTTCGGGCTTTTCGTCGGTCATAGAAAGCAGGAGGCTAACAACCGCTTTACAGCGATCATGAGTTGAGGAATGGCTTGAGGCGATCAGGTTGAACTGTTGTTCCATCTCCTCTAGCAGATCATGATAAAGGGCTTTAGCAATTTCATCTTTCCCTTTGAAATAGTGATAGATAGAGCCGATGCTGAGATGAGCTTCGCGCTTGATATCATGGACAGAGGTGTTGAAATATCCATTTTGGGTAAACAGACGCAAAGCGGTATTCAGAATAACGGTCCGCGTATCGGCTTTTTTATCAGGGGTGCCGGAAGAATAGGACATATTAAAACTCCAATGCGAGTACCCAAATGAGCTGTATGAAAAATTACTATGAACGTACGTCAGGCTATCGAATTGACACCAAGAGTCGCTGATTAAATCCCAGAAGTCAATAATCTAGCCTGGGAGTTCCGGGGACAGTATACGGGTTCTTGTTGAACGAAGAGGGGACGATTTCCACAAAGGATGAAGCAGGAAGGGCTTTGTTGTCTTCACGCTTAGTCAGATGAAACTCTGTGCCCTTGCTGTCGATCCATCATCCCTCCACGCAACCTGACACGCCCAAAAATACAATGTTTGAAATGATTGTTGTTTTGTAAATATCCACCTCAGCAGTTATGTACTGATCATGCCTGTTTTATATTTTACGTAAAGCAAGCATTGCATTGGCAGAAAAAATAAGCAGGGCACCACACCAACCTGCGATTGTTAGCGTTGGGTCAGAAACCAATAGCGGGCCAAGCAGGGCGGCCAGCAAGATTCGGCTGGAAGAAATTATCGAGCCCTCGACGGCGGAGACATACAAAAATCCGTAGGTAAGCAGATACTGACCGAGCACGCCGGTCGTCGAACAAATCAGCAGGAAAAAAAGCTCCTGCAGATTCGGTATGAACATCGCGTTATGGAAAAATATCAGCATCAAGATCGAACCCAGACCAAACATATAAAAAAGAATGGTCTGTGAGTCATGGTAGCGCCTGCTGGTATTCAGGTAGATGATCGCTGCCGCCGCAGTGACACCGGAGCAGAGCCCCCACATATTTGCCAAGCTGGGATCGATCCCCCTCGGGGCAAGAATCATCCAAATGCCGATAATGGCAGCGGCTACCGCGAGCATCGACAATAGATCGCGCTGGCCGCGCAGAAAAAAACAGCTGTAGAGTGCGACAAATAGCGGATAGGTCATGTTGAGGATATTGGCTTCGGCAAGCGAACCTGTCTCCACAGCTTTATAAAAACAGAAGACCGCAAAGGTATTGGTCAGGGTTCGGCCGATAAGATAGTGATATTTTTTGGGCTGCAAGCGCTTTTTTTGCAGGAGCATGGTCACAGAAACCACGCCGAAACCGAGCAGCAGACGGCCAAAAACAAAATAGGCAGAGCCGATGGTCACATAGGACGCGGCCCAGCGGATGGTGAGTGTGGACAGGTAGAAGAAGAAGGCCGAAGCAAAAATCGCAAGCCAGCCGGTCGCCTGTTTTGACAGCCGGGGAGTCAGATCTGTCGATTGAATATCCATGCGTTGCCAAGCCATTCTGAAAAACCGAAAAGATCTGTAGAAGTGATAAGAGGGTATTTTTATCACGAAGGCAGTTTTATTCTAAGTAAAATTTTTTAGCGAGACGGATTAGGGGTGTTGACGGAAGGAAAGAGAGTGCGCTGTTGATATTTCCACAAAGAGCGGAACTGTTGACTGCCCGACAAGCAATGTTGCAAAAAGGAAAGGTGGCCGGTGGAATTATTCACCGGCCACCTCGCCGATAATGCCACTGGATTCTGAATTCGTCGGGGAGGTTAGCGCAGCATCCTGCTGATTGTGTCTCCAGCTTCTGCGGGTTGAAGACCTGCGCGGTGGAGGAGGGTTCCCCAGCTCGCCGCGCCGGAACGGGCTTCTCCGTAATAATCGGCGGCGGAACGTTTTCCCTGTCTGGAAAGGAACAGGGCGAGAACCATCTCGGCTGTGGAGGTACCCTGTCTCCTGAGTTCTTCGACCTCTTCCCGCCCCGATCCGAATCGGGCGATGAGGGTTTCGTCGGCGGCCGCGGCAGCGAGACCTGCCTCGGAGGCTTTTCCGGAGAGGGCGTCGGCAAAGGCCGAACCGAAACTGGACACCTCG
>PKUC01000095.1 GCA_002868865.1 Desulfuromonas sp.
AGCGACAGACGTCACAAAAAATGAAGATTCCGGAACGGACGGCCGAACCGGTTGCGTCGCCCGTCGAAGAAGAGGTCCTGGCGGATGAAACGGTTGCTGCGGTTCCTGCCGAAAGTGCAGAAGATGTGGCACAGAAGAGTGTTGCATCTGGGACTGATGAGCAGAGAGTGGAAGGGGCGCATGTTTCTGAAATCCCGCTCGAGCAGGCCCCTTTACCAGAGGAAGAACAGCCCGCTGCTGCTGTGACGGAAGAAACAGAACCTGTCGCGCCTGTCGCTGAGGATGAGGCGGCGTATGTGCTGCAGATCGGCGCTTTTGCTTTCAAAAAGAATCTGGACAGGGCGCTCAGCGCAGTTGAAGCTCTCGGGTATCACCCACAGGTTCTGACCGGAAAAAAGAAACAGGTCCGGATGCTGCGCCTGCGGGTTGGTGCTTTTGCGCCCGCTGAAGCCAGGGAACAGCTTCAGACCCTGAAACCACTGGCTCCGGGTGCGTTTCTGGTGCGAGATGGTGAGCAGATGGTGCTTTATGCCGGTTCTTACCGCAGCGTCGGGCGTGCCCGCGGGCAGGCTGATCTGCTTTTTGAGAAGGGGATCGAACTGCAGGAAGAGACTGCTGATCTGGTCATGCCGGTCAGTGTGGTCCGTTTTGGTGGTTTTGCGGATCGCGCTACCGCTGAAAAGGTGGCGCACAAGGCTAAAGATGCGGGCCTGGAGATCCTGGTTGTCAAGCATAAGTAGTCTTCTCCATCCGATTCGACTCGATTACGGAGAGCGTTGGTGAGTCCTGAGCAAACGGATAAAAAGAAGGTCCAGGTCAAGGTCCCGGCCGAGGTGGCCAAAATTATGAAACAGTGGGGCGGCCGTGAGATAAAACTCGCGGCCGCTCGTGGTTCGCTGCCGATGTCTGGCCCCCATCTGGTGACGGTTCTGTTTGTGTTCTGTCACGGCAAAGACGAAGAACTTAAGGCGGAGGCCTTGAGCACCCTGAAAGATCTTTCTTCCGGTCTGCTGGTCTCTGCATTGTGTCAGGATGACATCATCCCCGAGGTTGTTGAGCTGGTGGTGCGGGTCCGCTATCGCGACCCCGAGGTTCTGCTGCCGTTGATGGCACAGCGGAATCTTTCTTTGAAGACCCTTCTTTTCCTCGCGGAGCGGGCCTCCGGTCGGGTCCTCGAGCGGTTGGCTGACAACGCCCAGGCCATTCAGAAATCTCCCGCATTAAAGGCCTTGCTGATCAATAATTCGAATATGGGTGACGCTGTCAAGATGAAGCTCGGTTGGACCTCCGCCCCCCCCTGCTGTGATCCTGAAGAGACTGTGGAAAAGAATCTGGATACGTCTGTTGATGAATTTGACGATGACAATGATTTTTCTTCGCCCGGGAGTTTCGATGATGCGGTTGCGGATGAGGGGATTTCCAAATACCAGCAGCTTCTTGATATGCCTGTGGCAGAAAAGATAAAGATGGCCATCACCGGTGACAAAGAGTGGCGAACGCTTTTGCTGCGCGAATCGAATAAGCTGGTGACGTCGGCCGTATTGAAAAATCCGCGGATCACCGAAAATGAAGTCGTTGCCGTTGCTAAGAACCGGGCTTCGAGCGATGATATGATCCGTATTATTCTGCTCAATAAAGAATGGCTCAAGCTGTACGAAATCAAAAAGGCACTGGCCATCCATCCCCGCACTCCGCTGCAGAAGGCGATGCGTTTCCTCGATTTTCTAACTGAGAAGGATATGCGTGATATCGCCCGTAGTAAAAATGTTCCACAGGCTGTGGTCAACGGCGCACGGCGGTTGCTGATGGCCAAGGGTAAGTAACGCCCGCTCTGCATGGACCTCGTTCTCTCATCTTCCTTTTTTGCAATTTTCTCTTTGGTCTTTTTGGCTTCACCCTGATTTTTATAGAATTTCACCTCTGTTATAATTGTACTGCGTCCATTGCGATGAAAATCACCTTCCACCGTATAAGAGGTGCTCTATGGAGATGTTCCCCAGCGCAGACTCTGCCTATCAGCTTACGATAGTCCTCCGGTTAGGACTGGCTGTGTTACTCGGCGCTCTTGTCGGACTGGAGCGTGAGGTTCACGGCCGACCGGCCGGGTTTCGTACCCACCTGCTGGTGACGGTCGGGGCCTGTCTGATGACCATCATTTCAGAGCATTATTTTATCAAATATCTGTCTAGCGACAGCTCTTCGGCGGTCCGTTTTGATCCGTCTCGGGTTGCCGCGCAGATCGTGACCGGGATCGGGTTTCTCGGTGCCGGGGTTATCCTCAAGGAGGGTCTCGCCGTTCGTGGCCTGACGACTGCGGCCTGTCTGTGGGTCGCGGCCGGGATCGGTATGGCTGTTGGTATCGGGCTGTATCTTCCTGCGCTTGTTGTGACCCTGATTGCACTGGGAAGTCTTTTGCTGATGAAGCGTATTGAGCGCATATTTGACAAGGATCGTTATCGAACCTTGACGCTTAAGGCGCAATCGGGTGCTCTCGACTATGCGCAGCTGGTGAAGGTCCTTCGGCAGCATGAGTTTACTGTTCTGGATTATAGCGTCGAACGTGATCGGAAACAGGACCTGACCCGATATGACCTGAGTTTACGCTGCTCTACGCGCATTTCGGGTGACGCGGTTATTGAGGCTCTTTGTGGTTTCGAGGACGTGGTCACCGTAAGGTTCCGCTAGGGGCTGTATTCCTCTTTTGCAAGAACGCCGGGCAGTATAAACTGTGCGGCGTTTTTTTATCGAGAACGCTCTGTTTAAGCGAATGGATGATACTTTGGAACTGCAGGGTGGACACCACGGAGCGGACTGGGCCATAATGCACGGCTCAATACCAACCAATAAAGGAGATTCAACTTATGTCCAGAGCAAGCGCACGCCACATTCTTGTCGCCTCGGAAGCCGATTGCAATACCCTGAAAAAAATGATCGAAGGCGGAGATGACTTTGCCGAAGTTGCCCGTACTCACTCCAAATGCCCCTCGGGCAAGCAAGGCGGTGCCCTGGGCGAGTTTTCTCCTGGCCAGATGGTCCGTGAATTCGACGAAGTTGTGTTCTCCGGAGAGGTCGGCAAGGTTCTCGGTCCGGTAAAAACCCAGTTCGGCTACCATTTGATCGAGATTACCAACCGGACTGACGGGTAATTTTTCAAACACACTGTTGGTGTTTTTTAATAATTGTGTTAATGTCCCCTGCGAAAAGTTGGCGGAGGGGATATTTATGATTCTGCGTGGGAGGGTCGTGTGAGAAAATCGTTCTTTCTGGTGTTTTTGATCGTTCTCGTTACTTTTTCTGTGGATGCCTTGGCTCTTGATCTTGGTGGGAAGAAAAAAATTAAAGCCCTCGAGGAAGAGCTTTCCGACTCGCAAGAAATGGCTTCTGAATTAGAAGAGAAAAATGCGAAATTAGAAGAACAGCTTGCCGAGATAACGGCTCAGCTCGATCAAGCCCGCCAGTCAACGTCAGCAACCGAAGCAGAGCTTGAAGGTTGCAAAACCAAGCTCGCGACGGAAGAAAAACGGGGCAGTGGAATCAAGGTGGTGTTTTTTAATGGGGACATTATCTATGAAATTGCTTCGGATGCTTTTGTTGATTACCGCGCAGGATTACGTTTCCACTCGCTGAGTGATGTAGAATTTTCAGAGAGTCTGCAGTTGTTCGAAAAGGGTATGGGCGGGGACTTAAAAGTATTGGCTGCGATGAAGCTTATCGATTCTTCACACGATAGAATGATTAGTCTCAGGGAGGCTGCCGAGTATCGCCGCAAAGCTGAAATCGGGACTTTATCGCCGGCTTCCGAATAATTCAGAATAAAATGTGCCATGTTTTGAGCGGCTGTGCCTGATGGGGCGCAGCCGCTTTTGATTGTAATGTGATAAGAAAAATCCTTGACATATGAAAATATGAATATTATGATTCGTAAAACTTTTAAGGAGGAACACTGATGTTAAGGATTACAGACTCCGCCCGCGATCAATTTAAAGAGGTGCTTGGAGAGCATCCAGACAAGTGCCTGCGCGTTGTTGTTGAAGGTTTCGGCTGAGGCGGCCCCCGTCTGGGGTTGGCTCTGGATGAGCTGAAAGAGAATGAAGATGTGGTGACAGTCAACGATATTGATCTTGTCATCGCTGAGAGTGTGCTGCCCTATACCCGGGGCAATGTGATCGATTATCAGGACGCGGCCAACGGGCGCGGTTTTACCATCAATGCAACCGCATCAGGTTGCTGATTTTACATAGACGACATAGATTTCGTTGCTTCGGCGCGAAGAAAAACAGGCTGTCTTTACCGGGGCAGCCTGTTTTTTTTATGGTTCTGACCGTTCGCGGGCCATATTCCAGAACAAATCGACGGCGGGACGTTGAAGGTTGCGTTTGTGGGTACAGAGTCCGACCTGGTAATCGCCCAGATCCGGTGCCTGCTCGATGATTTTAACTTCAGACAAAAAAGGACTCCGTTCCAGAACCAGACGAGGAACAACACCGATGCCGATTCCCAGACGAACCATGGGGATAATCGCTTCATTTCCGGACACCTCAGATGCAATATGGGGAGTCACCTTTCTTTCTTTCAACCACTGGTTCAGACGGCGCCGAGACAACCCGGTCTGTGGTAGAACCAGCGGTGTTCGCGACAGGTCAATTGTTCCCGATGTATGGAAGATGTTGACCATATTCGACTGAGGTGCAATGAAGACCAGAGGGGTCGTGGTAATTGGCTGAAATTCAATGTGCGAGCGGTATCGATCCGGCAGGGCGGCCACCGCGAGATCGATGTCGCCGTTCTGAAGTTGTTCTATGGCCTGTTCTGCGGCACCGGTTCGCAGTTCCAGTTGGATCTGCGGATAGGTTTTGCGATAGCTCTCCAAAAGGTCCGGCAACAGACTGTAGACAGCGGTCAATGAGGCGTAGAGAGACAGACTGCCTATCACGGCGGTGTCGTTCTTCAAGTCTGCCTGCAGAGCCTCCCACTCCTGCACCGCCTGTCGTGCGTAGCCACGAAAGCGGACCCCCGCGGGTGACAGCTGCACTGAGCGGTTATCGCGCAGCAGCAGTGGTTGGCCGACCTGTTCTTCAATCCGCTGGATCGTGCGGGTTAACGCAGAGGGGCTGAGGCTACAGATCTGGCTGGCGCGACCAAAGTGGCACTGGTCGGCAACGGTAAGATAGATTTTCAGCTCACGGATGTTCATCGCCCTTCTCCATGCTGTGTTACTTTGTTGTGCTTTGCGCAATACTATATATTGAATAAATCAATTTACGCAACACTGCTGTTCGTGTAATCTGCTGAAAATCAGACAGAAATTATTACACTAATTTACGGGTCAAGGAGAGATCATCATGGGTCAGAACTACTTCAATACGTTGCCGCTTCGCCGTCAGCTCGAAGAGCTGGGAACTTGTCGTTTTATGGATAGCAGTGAATTCAACGGTGTCGAATACCTCAAGGGAAAAAAAATCGTCGTTGTTGGCTGTGGTGCTCAGGGGCTGAATCAGGGCCTGAACCTGCGTGACAGTGGTTTGGACGTGTCCTACGCCCTGCGTCAGGTCGAGATCGATGAAAAGCATATCTCCTGGGAGAACGCGACCCAGAACAATTTTGAGTTTGCTTCGATCGAAGAGATGGTTCCTAAAGGGGATCTGGTCCTTAACCTGACTCCCGACAAGTACCACACTCCGGTTGTTAACCACGTCATGCCGCTGATGAAGAAGGGTGCGTGCCTCTCCTATTCTCACGGATTCAACATCGTTGAAGAAGGGATGCAGATCCGTGATGACATTACCGTCATCATGGTTGCCCCCAAATCGCCAGGTTCTGAGGTTCGTGCCGAATACCTGCGTGGCTTTGGTGTCCCGACTTTGATCGCGGTTCATGGCGAAAACGATCCCAACGGCGACGGCCTCGATATCGCCAAAGCGTATTGCTGCGGAACCGGTGGCGACCGCGCCGGGGTTCTCCTGTCGTCTTTTGTCGCTGAGGTCAAGTCCGATCTGATGGGCGAGCAGACCATCCTCTGCGGTGTGCTGCAGACCGGTTCGATCCTTTTCTACAACAAGATGGTTGAAGCGGGTCTTGATTCCGGTTATGCGGCCAAGTTGATTCAGTACGGCTGGGAGACCGTCACCGAGGCTCTCAAGCACGGCGGCATCACCAACATGATGGATCGCCTTTCGAACCCCGCTAAACTGGTTGCTTTTGAGCTGGCAGACGAGCTCAAGGAGATCATGACCCCGCTGTTCGAAAGACATATGGACGACATCATGTCGGGCCACTTTTCCAAGACGATGATGGAAGACTGGGCCAATAATGACGCCGATCTGCTCCGCTGGCGCGAGGAAACCAACAACGAGCCGTTCGAAAAAGCGCAGGCCCAGGCGGCGGACATCCCTGAGCAGGAGTATTTTGACAACGGCATCCTGATGGTGGCGATGGTCAAGGCGGGTGTCGAACTGGCCTTCGATACCATGGTTGCGGCCGGCATCAAGGAAGAATCCGCCTATTATGAGTCGCTGCACGAGACACCGCTGATCGCTAACGTTATCGCCAAGAAAAAGCTCTATGAAATGAACAAAGTCATCTCTGATACCGCTGAGTATGGCTGCTATCTGTTTGCTCATGACTGTGTCCCTCTGTTGAAGGACTTTATGGCCAAGGTCGGCACCGACGTTATCGGTACCGGTCTGAAGGTTACCGACAACAGCGTCGACAATCAGATGCTGGTTGCTGTCAACGCCGATATCCGTGAAACCCTTGTTGAGGCGGTCGGTGAAGAACTGCGTGAAGTGATGGAGGGGATGGAGGCGATCGTCTGAGATCGGTCCATCGCTTAGAAAAGAATGACGAAAAGGGGCGGGCGCTGAGGTGCTCGCCCCTTTTTTTGTCAGATGTCGATCGGTAGAAAAACGCGGATCGTCGTTCCTTTTTGTGGCTGGCTTTCTACTTCGATGCGCCCCTGGTGGGCTTCAACGATATTGTGTGTGATTGCCATTCCCAATCCTAAACCGCCCCGCGCTGTGCTGCTGCTGTCCGCCCGGTAGAATTTATCGAACATGCGCTCGACCTGTTCGTCGGTCATGCCGATTCCCTGGTCTGTCACCGTCATGACAAAATCACTGCCCTGTTGGTGACAAGCGATCTGTATGGCACTGTTTTCTGGTGAAAACTTGTCGGCATTACTGATGAGGTTGTTGATGACCTGAGAGAATTTTCCTTCGTCGAGCAGGACCTGGATGGCTCCGTCCGGGACCGACAAGTTCAGGGGACGGATGCTGGTATGCCGAAAGCTTTCGATGCTCTGCGTTATTAGGGGGATGATGTCTTGGCGCTTTTTGGTCGTTCGGATCGGTTGCCCTGATTCGATCCGTGCCAGATCGAGCAGGTCAGAGATCAGGACTTCGAGGTGGTCACACTTGTCGTAGACGATGCGCAGGTATTCCTCGGTTTGTTCGGGAGAGGTGTTGTCGTCTCGCAGTAATTCTATAAAGCCCATAATCGCGGTCAGCGGGGTTCGCAGTTCGTGTGCCGCTGTTGAGATGAGCTCTGTCTTGACCTGGTCAAGGGCACGCTCCTGGGTGATGTCGTAAAGGATCGAGATCGATCCGGTCAGTTGCCCCTGTTCGTTGAGCATTGGCGCGGTTCGCGCACGGATTACGACATTTTTGCCTGATTTTGTCCTGGGGGCCCATTCGACCGGAGTCGTTGGCCCGGTTCCTGAGGAGAGGGTTTTGGAAATCTGCTGATCGAGGGCGGTTTCGAGATGAAGGGTGCCGATGCTCTCCGTCGTACCGACCTCTTTCGGAAACCCGAGCATGGTTTTCGCCTGCTGATTAATCAACACGATGCGCCCGAGAGGGTTGACTGCGATCAGGCCGTCGTTGATCGATCTGAGGATTGTATCGATCCTTTTTCTCGCCTCCTCGGTGTTTTTCAGTGATTTTTTGAGCGTGGTCTCGCTCTCTGTCAGTGCCCTGTTGGCTGCAACGAGCTGTTCTGTGCGCTGATCGACCATGGCCTTGAGTCGATGGTTGATCAGTATCAGGATCATGCTGATGACGCTCGCCAGGCCAAATGCCCAGAGCATCCAGCTGTAATCCGCCTTCCGGTCCGGGTCGTAAATGAAATCTTCCAATGACAGTTCGCCGGAGACGAGCTTGAGATGTTTGTATGTCTCGGCGATCTGCTTGATTCTTCCCGGATTGACATGTCCGATGTCGACTAGGTCGGGAAGAATCACGGGTTTGAGGCTGTCGGCTTCAAACTGAAGCTGTTCTCTGGTTTTGTCTGGAGCGTACTGTTGAATGATCAGTTCGATGATCTCCTGCGGATGTTTCATGGCATAGTACCAGCCCTGGATGCTGGCCCTGCGGAAGGCGGCGGCGCGGTGAGGGTGTTGACTGATCTCGTTTTCCGTAGTGAACAGGCTGTCGCCGTAAAAGTCGATACCGTAATTGATCGGTCGAATCAGGCGCGGGGTATAGCCGAGCTGTCTAAGGGTGTAGGGTTGGTTCCCCATGCTTCCGTTGATCGCGACGATGTCGCCTGCAGTCAGTTTGTCGATGGCGGTGTCGTCTTTGGGCTGAATTGAGAGCTGAGCAGGTTGAATTCCTTCGTGGGCAAACATGGCCATCAGTTCGACCCGTTCGTTATTGTTGAGCATGATCGGTTTGTTGGGCAAGTCAGATGGGGCGGAGATGCCGTAACCTTCCAGCGTGATCAGGGTGCGGATCGAGTGTTGGAAAATCACCGAAAGAAGCACCAGGGGTTCGCCCAGCAGGCGTTTTTCGATCAGCTCCGAGGCCAGAACGCCGTACTGTGCCACACCGCTGATGACGAGTTGATCGACGGCGGCATGTGGCCCGCCCTCCATGATTGTGACATCGAGCCCTTCGTTCCGATAAAATCCCTTTTCAAGAGCGGCATAGTACCCGGCAAACTGAAACTGATGGTGCCATTTCAGTTGCAGTGTTACCTGCTCAATTGTTTTTGCTTCTGTGTTTGTTGCGAGCTTTTTTGGGGGGGAGGTCGCTGTTACTGTAATCGGCGCGCAGAGGGGTAGCAGCAGGGTACAGAAAAGGATTGCGGTTTGTATTCGGGGGTGGATGTGCATCAGGGCCTCTGAGTAGATGTTATCCCTTTGCTATGTACCCGTTTATAATAGCAGAAATACCTCTCTTTTTTTTGGCAGCGATTCGGGAGGAGTGTTGATTTTAACAAAAAAGGGCCGGCGTGAGCCGGCCCCCGGAAGGACTATTGTGCTGTCTGACATAGTTTACAGAAGGTTGTAAACGGCGCCGCCAACGCAAGCTGCAGACCAGACAACAAAAGCGGTCAGGAAGATGCCAACGAATGCCATGGTGCCGTAAACGCCAGCTTTGTAGGTTTTTTCGATCGGGCTTGTATGGATGTTTTCAGTTTTCATGGGACACCTCCTGTAGGGACGGGTTTATGCGAGTTTTTCGCCAAGATGAACGAGCGCGGGCCAGGCAACGTAGATCGATGCGGGAATCGCTGCGAAGCCGAAGATGGCGAGGGCAATGACAACGTTATGCCTCTCCTCGGGTTTTGCGGTAATGTTTTCGGATCTCATAGTCTTCTCTCCTTGTGTGTTCTGGTTGGTATCAGGCTGGTAGAGGGCGGTTCTGAAGTCGCTGGTTGGACCAGGTACTGATCATGTCTTCGATATCTCCGTACAGGTCTCGGATGACCTGGATTCCGGCTTCTAAAAAGGGGAGCTCTGAACCGGTGTCTTTGTCGGTACAGAGAAGGGTCTCGATCCCCTGTTGCGAAAGCCACTCCGGAAGGTTGGATGTGTCTTTCGGGTTCCAGATGCAGATTTCCTGACGGGGCTGCGCTTCGGATGACGGGTCTGTGGTCAGTTTGATGTAGATCTGCTCAAGGCGACCTTTGCGACCGATGATCGAACCGTAGTAGGGAGCAGCGACTGTCTTCGCTGTTGTGTTGTTGTTTATCGTATTCATGCTCTCTTGATATCCAAGAGGTATGCCAGTTTTGGTATTTGTGTGCGTGTTTTTAGATAGTCTTTTTAAAACAGCAGGTTAGAGTGCTTTGGTAGGCGGGTCGGAAAGAGGCTGTTGTCTCGCGATGTTGCGCTTAAGTGTTGCACGTGCGGCCATGAAATAGCGAGAGGTGCGAAGTTGAAGCCTTAATCAGTTGATAAATAATGGGAAAATATTTGCAACACGGCGTGCAACAAAAAGCATAAATGCAACCAGTGCAACGCTTGCACTATTCGTGTCGCGTTTTTATCTGTTGATATGTTTTCCAGAGTCTGTTGCTGTCGATCTGACCTGTGAGGCGTATCCATTGGTGGGCTCCAGGGGCCTTCAGCAGAACCGGAGAGTCCATCGTCGACATGTCGGTGGGTTGGGTGCGGAATGCGGCCATGACCGCTGAGATATCCGCGTGGGTTCCTGTCAGGAAGTCCCAGCCGGGTTTTCCATCAAAGTTTTTTTTGTAACTGCCGAGGACTGCCGGAGTGTCGTTTTCCGGGTCGATGCTGATCGAGACCAGTTTGGCCTGTGTGGTGTCCGGTTCGAGGCGGCGCTGAAGGTTGGCAAATTTGACGATCATAATCGGGCAGACCGTTGTGCAGCCGGTATAGATAAATTGCAGAACGATCGGTTTGTCCGATGCGAGGTAGTCGACGAGAGGTACGGGTTGATTGTCCTGATTGTAGAGCACGACGTCCGGTATCTGGTAGGCCTCAATCTGCTTCTTATGCAGCCAGTTCTGCAGATAAATCCCGGCCAGAACGATTGCGAGGCTTGTCATGCCACAGATAAGTAGCAGGCGTAGAGTACGCATTGTCTTTGGATTCATCCCGACCTCAGCAGGGTAAAGGGTGCAAACAACATGGGCCACAGAGCGATTGCCAGAAATACTGTCATGCCGATGAGGGATATCCAGAGCCAGTGCCTGTCGAGTTGATCGATGTGCGCAGAGAGGCTGGGATGATGCTGGAGGGGGGCAGCCAGCCCCGGCAGCAGGCCGAACAGGGTCCCACCGAACAGGCCTGCATAGAGCGGGTAGCCGATATAGTTGTAGTGTGCCTGCAGCAGGTCGAAGGGACAATGATGGCTGGGCATCTGGTAGAGATAGAGAGAGATAAACGAGATGATTGCGGCCAGAGCGATAAAGAACGCCACGATGACGGTTATAAACAGCAGATAGCGAAGGAGTGCATTTTGAGAACGCAGGCAGCACAGTGTCAGTACATAGTAGATGGCGATGACAGGAAAGAACAGCGCCATGGCCGTCACGGGGGGCAACGCTGCCAGTTCGCTGAGAACGCTCTGACCCTGTTCGCTGAACAGCGATCCGCAGCAGGAGGTGATGATATCGGGGTGCAAGCCACTGAAGAAGCTGTACTGAAGGGTCAGATCTAAAAACGCCAGCGGGGTGATCAGCAGCAGCGCCAGATATTTCGGGCGAAGCAGGGGAGCGTCTTCGCTGCGCTGGTCCAGCCGGTTAAAAATAACCCAGAGTGCAGCAGCAAAAAACAGGAGCCCTTTAACCAGCAGGACAAGCCAGCCGACCAGATTGGCGTTGAGGGTTCCTGTGGCGCACATGGCGCCGACGAACAGGGGGTGAATCGCCTCGACGGTCGCCAGAAAGAGCACTCCGGAGACGATCTGAAAGCCCAGCCCGGCATTAAGAAGAGATGAGATCAGCCAGGTTTTGTGTTCAAGGGCGAGTTGCTGTTCACTGGAGCTGGTACCGTCCCAGCGCAGCAAAATGGTGAGACCCAGCCCGCTGGCCTTGATCAATAACAGCACCGACAGCAGGGAACCGCCCAGAAGAGCGAGTATGCCAGGGTGAAGGATCACGGTGCTAAGAGATCTGCCAGCGAGCCATTGTGCAGGGTGATGGTGCGCTGAATCAGGGGGTGATGGTAGATGGCCGGATCGTGTGTTGCGATCAGCAGGGTTGCGCCCCCCGCGTGCAGGGCCGAGAGGATATTCAGGAGATCGTTGGTCAGGCTGTGGTCGAGATGAGCGGTCGGTTCATCGGCGATGATCACCTGCGGGTTCCCGATCAGAGCGCGGGCGATAGCGACCCGTTGCTGCTCGCCGCCGGACAGTTGACAGGCCTTCTGCTTGGCTTTATCGGCAAGATCGAGTTGCTCGAGAACCGACATGCCACGCTTACGGATCTGCTGCGGTGACAATGTGCCGGGCAGCAGCGGAATGCTGATGTTGTCGATTACGGAGAGATCCCGGATCAGGTTGAACTGCTGAAAGATATATCCGAAATGGTCCCGCCGGAGAGCGGCGAGAAACCGTTCGGGCAGGCGCGAAATGCTTTTGCCATCGAACCAGACCTGCCCAGAGGTCGGACGCGACATACAGGCCAGCAGGCTGAGCAGTGTGGTTTTTCCAGAACCGCTCGGGCCACACAGTGCGATCGCTTCGCCAGTGTGAACCTCCAGTGACACAGCATTCAGCGCCGTCAGCTCATCGGGACGGCCGCGGTTATAGATTTTGCTCAGGTGTTCGGTTTTGAGCAGCATGTTTTTAAGACCTCATCGCCTGCTCGGGAGCGGTAACCGCCGTTTTCCACGCAGGAATCAGGGTGCAGGCCAGATAGGGGGCGATGGTTAAAAATGCCAGCACAAGGATCTGATAGGGATCCGTGACCGGTTGCAACGAGAATGGCGGAAACAGCACCGACCAGCCCTTCAGGATCGGTGTCAGTGCCGGCGCTCCCAGGACGAAGACGTGAAGCCACGCGGCAATCGTGCCGATGAGGAAGGCACTCAACGAAAGAATCAGCCCTTCCCAGAATTTGATCGCCATGACATCTCCGGTGTTCCAGCCCACAGCTTTAAGGATGCCGATTTCTCGTTTCTCGTCGGCACTGATACCGGTCGCTTTGTCCCAGGCGAGGATGCAGAACGCGATCAGCGCCGCCACTGAAACAGCGAACATCATCCCGCTGCGCCAGTTGAAGATGCTGTCGTAGGTGTGGAGGATTTCGCTGCGACTGATCGGGCGGGTGTCCGGGAGATGGTAACGGACTTTCTTGGCCAGGGTCGTAATCTCACGGGGGTTGGCGATAGAGACGGCAATGTCGGTGGCAACTGTGGGGTCAAGATTGAAAAACGCACGCAGGGCGGGCTCCGGCATGAGGATCAGGTCGTGGGTCAGCAGTGCCGAATGGGCCGAGAAGATTCCACTGATGGCAAAGACGCGGTTTTTCCCGTGAGCGTCGACCAGCACGAGACTGTCGCCGATGGTGGCTCCGAAAATATCAGCGATACCGATGCCGACCGCGCATTCATTGTCTGCTGCAGGAAGCTGCCCCTGAAGGTCTTTGATCTGCGTTTCTGGCTCAGTGACCCCCATCAGGGTGAAGTTCGCCCGGACCAGAGCATCGTAATAATATCCCCAGACCCGCGGTGTCGCCTGCCTGACCCCCGGCAGTTGCGCGATGGTTGTCGCGTAGCTGCGCGGGATCAGTTCGTGGCGTCCGGCAGAGATCCGTTGAACGACCATTTCTGGAGCATGATCGAGAGTCTGACGCGCTTCACTGCGCAGTGCGTCGGTTAAAAACAGAACAGATCCAAGGGCGGCGATGGTGAAGGCGTAGACCAGCAGCAGCGCCACGTTTTTCCCCTTACGGCGGGTCAACCCGGCAAGGGCATATTCGAGCAGCTTTAACTGACGGTTCATCAGCGCTCGCCTTTCAGCACGGTTATCGACCGGGTGCGTGATCCCGGGATGGGGACCACCAGAGAACCGCTGGGGAAGTGATCGATCGCTCCTGGGGAGTCCTGAAATGCGGTGAACAGGTCGGCCTGAGAGGGGTGGCGGGTGTAGCGCGCTTCGCTGAACAGCGCCAGATCTGTCAGACCGAATGCGGCGACAAGCTGTTGCTTGTCAGCACTGTCGTTAGGTTGTTGTCCGGTCATCAGCAGCGCGGTGAGGGTCAGGATACCGCAGAGCGTTGCGGTCAGGTAGAGCCGGGCGCGCCACATTATTCGGCCGGCAGTTTCTGGGGGGTGAGTTGATCGAAGCGGAGGATTTCGGTCCCTCTGTGGTCGCGCAAAAAGGTTTTTGCGGTGTCTTCGCCGGCGACGGGGATCAGTTCATGACCCATCGGGCCGTACACATCACTGCCCAGAATGTAAAAAACCTGGTCATGGGCGATCTGTCGGGTGGTGTAATAGTCGGTGACCTGTATCGATCGGATTCCAGAGCGACTGACGGTAGCGTCCTGTTCCGGAAGAGAAAAATAGTAACGGAACAGGTCCTTGCAGCCATCGAAAAATTCTCGCCTGCCGTTATTGAACTCGATGGTGGCGATCCACGCAGGGTAGGGTGCGACGAACATACCGCAGACCGGACAGCGATCATTTTTGTTCGGCACGGCCGTTTGCTCCGCTTCTGCGATGGTGAACATCAGCAGGACTGCCAGACCGCAGGCTAAGCCGGTTTTGAGTCCGGGAAAAAGAGTCATCTTTAATGGGTCATCATCTTCTGCTTTTTGGCAGCACGTTTGCTGCGGATCATTTTGGCATCGGCGTACATATCAACGAATGCCGCGCTGATGGCCTGTTCAGCTGTCGCCTGCTCGCCGCCATGTTCGTCGATAAACTTTTGGGCGTCGGATTCCTCTTTAAAGGCCCATTTGGCCCGCCGGGTCATAACGCCCGGCCGGTCTCCGCCGACAACCCAGGTGGCCTGTTCGGCATCGATCAGGCGTTTACTGTTGTAATCGCCGACCTGTATCGAAACCGGCTGCCGATCGATGGCAATCGCCAGTTCCAGGGCGGCGCAACGGAGGCTGCAGGTGCCTACCGTACCACCGTCCTCGTAGGTGATCAACATGCGACTGTGGGCAAACTTGACACGGTGCATGCCGCAGTAGTCGCACGTGGGGTGTTGTTCGAAATCCTGGGTTCCAGCGAAGACAAGACCGCTGAGCAGTAAGATCATCAGGGTAGCGGGGACCGCAAGTTTCATGTGTCGCTCCTTTGTAGGGCAATGTGAAGATGCGGACAATATACTATGTTTTGCGAGACAATAACAGGGCGGGTTAACTCGGTATGTTTAGGGTCTTTTGGCGCTGATCACACCAGCACTGTTCGGCAGGTCGACAATCAGTGGCTCGATATCGACAAAACCGGCGTGGGTTAACATCTCTCTGATCTCTTGATCGCTGTAGGCCTGTCCTTCTGGGGTTCCGAGCAGCATATTTAATGAAAACAGCGCGGGGAAGAGCGGTTGATCCCGAGAATCTTCGAGGATGAACTCCTGGATCAGCACTTGTCCTTCCGGTTCAAGGGCCTCGAAGGTGGCGGCCAGCATGTTAAGACATCCGCTGCGGCCTTCGCCGTGGAGTACATGAGAGAGCCAGGCGACATCATAGCGGCCAGGAATCGGGCTGTGTTGGAAGTCTCCGGCCGTAAAATCGATCCGGTCCTGCAGATTGAACTGAGCGACAGTTTTTTCAGCAAAGGATCGGGTTGTTTCGAGATCGAAGATTGTCGCCTGTAGTTGGGGATATTTCTGGCAGAAGTGGATCGCGTAGGTGCCCGGGCCGCCCCCGAGATCGAGCAGACGGGTGCGTCCCTCAAGGTTCAGTTGGGTCGCAATCTTGGGCGCCATCTGCATGCCGAGATTAAACATCCCCATCAAAAAACTTTCCCGCTCCTGTTCAATCCCTTCATGTGAAAGCCGGTTGCGGACAGGTTTGCCGCTTCGGACCGCTTCTTCTAAGCGAAACCAACTCCCCATCAGATGGTGATGATGGCGGATGATGTGACCCAGATAGTGAGGTGAGTTTCGGCACAGGTAGGTTTTTGAAAAGACACTGTTGCGGTACGTCTGCGCGGATTTTTCCACCAGTTCCAGTGCCACCAGTGCGTCGAGCAGCATGCTGAGGCCCCGCTCGCTCAGTTTAAGCTCTGCGGCGAGTTCCTCCGCGCGGCGCGGGCGTTCCTCCAGCGGCGTGAAGACATCGAGACCGACGCCGGCGTGCAGGGCAGAGGACAGCCAGTAACTGCTGGAAATTTTCAGTAGTTCGGCCGGGGTCCAGGATGAGTGCGTCATCTCGGAGTCCAACTCTTCTTCTTTAAAGGGATTCCGCATGTTCTTCAGTATATCAGACTGCGTTGATGTCGCTGATCTGCGTGTTCAGGGTGAGAAAGTCGTAAAGATAACCGAACCCCAGCAGGCCGCCGGTCAAAAGGAAGAGAATTCCGGTCAGCCATTTTTTCATATACATACGGTGGAGCCCGAACAGTCCAAAAAAGGTCAGCAGAATCCAGGCCACGGTGTAATAGATCGGGCCCTTGTTAAAACGCATATCCGCCTGACGGTCGAGAGAGGGGATCAAAAACAGATCGATCACCCAGCCGATGCCCAACAGCCCGAAGGTCAAAAAGTAGAGTGTGCCGGAGAAGGGCCGACCGTAATAAAACCGGTGAGATCCCGTGAATCCGAAAATCCACAGAATGTATCCAACGCTGAGCATGTGGGTGTAGGGATATCCAGTCATCTTGGCCTCTGTGGGGTGACGCGGCTAAAAGTTCCAGCGGTTATAGTTCCAGACCCACTGATGGGGGTAGAGCCGGATGACCCGTTCGATTTCACTCGCCATCAGTTGGGTCATCGCTTCGGTATCGGTTTCGCCGTGGTTGGCCGGGAGCAGATCTGTGCTGATCAGGCGATAGCGCCACGGCCCTTGGCGGATGCAGAACAGTCCCATGATCGGACTGTTGCAGCGCGCCGCGGTCCATGCCGGACCGACCGCAAATGTTGTCGGTTGACCCATGAACTGTGCCGTTGGCCCCTTGCGTCCATCGGGGCGCTGGTCCATGACAAAACCGAGAGCTTCACCGTTGTTGAGGGTCTTGACCATTGTTTTCAGAAGTGAGCGCTGGTGGGTCCACAGGGTTTTGGTGTTCATCCGTTGACGGTATTCATCGAGCAGGCGTGTTGCAACGTCCAGCTTCGAGGGTTTGGCCAGCGCGTTAAAGCGCTCACCGGAAGCAAGCGCCGAGAAATAGGCCGCCAGTTCCCAACTCCCCAGATGCCCGGTAATGACGATCAGTCCCCGCCCGTCTGCCAAATTGTTTTTGACCTTGCCCTGAAACTCTTCGAAGCCGTCAATGTGGATGAGCTGATGGTTGAACCCGGACTTGAAAGACTCGACGCTGCTGTCGATCTGATGTTTGAGGACCCGTTTCTGAAAATTGCGCGACGCATCGCTGTCTACGGGGATGTCCAGAATACGGTCGATATTGCGGGCGATTTTGCTCCGGTCTTTACGGTTGAACAGTGAAGAGATGCGGTAAAGTAGGGCGCAGAGTGCTCCGGTAAGCGGCTTGGGGGTGATGCGGATGCCGAACAGCAGCAGCCGGAGTGTGGCGTCGAGGACAATGCGTGTTGATTTTGAAGTCTGACTGACGTTCATGATGACCCTGATCAGTTATTCGGCTGAGTTCTTTTGGCCTTTGAAGACATCGCTCAGTCGCAGCAGTAACCCCTGCCGAGTGGTGAAGGCGCCATGCGGGCAGAGCTCCTGACAGCAGAAGCAGCGGATACAGCGGTGGTAGTCGATCTGCAACCGTTTATTGCTCAGGGTCATGACCTTGGGTGGGCAGTGCCTGACGCACAGTCCGCACCGCTGACAGAGTGTCATGTCAGGAACGGGGCGGGCCGTCAAGGAATTTTTCAGCGGATGCTTGATGAACGCCGGCAGCCCAAAATCGACATCGGTCCCTTTGGCCGCGATAAAGTGGTCGGGCCTTAGGGCGTCAAGATCGTCTCCGTGGAGATCGATATCGTCGATGTGGGTTAGCGTACGGCCGGTCTCCCGGGCCACCGTCTGTGTCCAGACCTGCTTTGCTTTGAAACCGACCAGTTCGGTGGCAACGGTGTCGACCGCCAGTGGATGTGCTCCTGCCATCAGGACACCGATGTCAACCGGATCGCCGCTGCCCGGGCCGTCTCCTTCCATGCCGACAACGCCATCGACAATTGTCAGTGCCGGAGAGATCTGTTCGACCAGTTCCAGCAACAGCAGGGCAAAAAAAGATTTGTTGCTGCCAGCCTGCAGGTGGAGGCGGGGTTTACGCATGCCGACGACTGCACCGAACATATTTTTGACCGCGCAGGTCAAGCCCATCATCTGATGCGTTTTCAGTTTCGGCAGGTTGATGATGAGATCGGCTTCGACGATATCTTTTGCAATCTCAAAGGTATGGAAAGTCCCTTGCCCGGTTTGCACGGTCACCGATTCGCTGAACGGCGCAAACCGGGCACCGGTTTTGTTGATCACTTCCATGATCCCGGCTCGCGTCGCGACCTGGTGCGGACTGCCGACGCCTGGAGAATCGCCCACCGATGGATGACCTCCGGCGTTCTGGACCGCGCGGATCACCGCCCGGACGATCTGCGGGTGAGTGGTGACTGCCGCGTCGGGATGTTTGCCGGACAGCAGATTCGGTTTGATCAGCACGGTCTGCCCGGGTGAGACAAATTGCTCCATGCCACCCAGCGGCGCCAGCAGATCGTGCAGTGCCTGATCGACCTGGTCGGGAGTATAGTTTGAGAGCCTCTTTAGCGAGACCTGATTGAGCGGTGAGGTCACGACGGGTTTAACCGGCAGACTGTGTGGCGGTCAATGCTGCAAGGGTCGCTTTGACTGCTGCGGTGCGGTAGATCAGCCCGGTATGACCCATCCCATCCAGTTCGACGTTTGTTCCCCAGGGGAGTGCCGCGGAGGTGACCGGCAGCACCATGTTGTCTTTGTTCGAAAAGATACAGGTCATAGTCACCTCAGGCGGAATTTCGGCCTTGGACAGAAGGCTAAGAAACTCGGAGCCTGGGATCAGGTTCTGCCCCAGACGGGTGAGGGCGAACGGTGCCAGTTTTGATCCGACGTGGGGTGACCCGAGGCAGACGCAGCGATCGACTTTTGTTGCGCCGCCGCGGCGTTGGACAAAATTGCGAGCGATAACCCCTCCCATCGAATGGCCAACCAGGTGGACCCGCTCGACGTCAAGGCTGTGGCGGAGTTCGTCAACCTTTTTGGCGACCAGTTCGGTCAGGCGTTCTTCGGTGTGCCATGACGACAGGTTCATTGTGGCGATATTGTGGAATCCGGCGCGCCTCAGAGCGATCCTCAACCAGAACCAGCTGGCGCGGTTGTTAAACAGCCCGTGCAGCAACAGTACGGGTGTTTCCCCTTTGGTATCGACTTTCTGCCTTTGCGGCAGCAGCCCAAAAGGGAGGCTGAGGACCGTAATATAGTTGAAAACCAGTTCCTGTAAGATCAACCAACCGGTCATTCTCAGGTTTTTGAAGTGGAACCGTTGTTCCATCAGGCGGGGACAGTTGTTGGCGTATTCGTACCAGCACATGCTATAACTGAGGACGACAACGACAATGTCGACCAGCAGCAGGATGCCGAGAAGCCAAGAGAGTGTGCACAGGATCATAGAGGGTTGCTCAGCTGGAGAAATTGAAGCCGTGAATCGTACAGATATTGCACCTCTGGAGATGGCTGACAGTATGCCATGCCCTGCACAACCCGTCAATTGAACCACTGCCAGAAAGGCACAGTTCCGATTCACACCCCGATACGGAGAGCGTCCCGACATGCAGAAGCTGATTAAAGCCTTTGAGCACCACCTTGTTGTCGAGCGAAACTTGTCGCCGCGCACCGTATCTGCCTATGTCCGCGACTTACGGCAACTCGAGGCGTTTCTTACGACGCTGCCCGCTTTCAGCGGGGCTGCTGAACGGTGGATTTCCCGAATTGATACAATTGTCCTCAGGCGTTTTCTCGCACACCTTCATGGACGATGCCGGCGTACCAGCATTGGCCGCAAACTGTCCGGATTGCGCATGTTTTTTCGGTATCTGGTACGTGAAGGGTTTCTGCAGGATTCTCCGGCGGATGCTCTGTCGACTCCGCGGGCGGAGGACTATCTGCCAAAGACTTATAGCGTCGATCAGACCGGCGCACTGCTCGATCAGACCTACCGTGGACAACCGCTGTTGATGCTCCGCGATCGGGCCATGTTCGAGCTACTCTATTCTTGCGGGTTGCGAGTCAGCGAACTGACCGATCTGGATATCGCGTCACTGGATCGACACCAGTGTCTGGTGCGGGTTGTTGGTAAGGGCAACAAGGAGCGGCTTGTTCCGGTCGGTGAAAAAGCCCTCTCCGCTCTCACCGCCTATCTGCAGGCTCGTAGCGATCAGTTGACCGATGCGCCGATGTTCCTCAACAACCGGGGTGGGCGACTGACCCCGCGCAGTGTTCAGCGTAACCTCAAGCAGCATCTGCTCAATGCTGGACTACCGACCGACGGTACCCCTCATGCACTGCGCCATACTTTTGCCACCCATCTGCTCGATGCCGGAGCAGATCTGCGGGCCATTCAGGAGCTGCTTGGCCACGCATCGCTGTCGACCACTCAACGTTATACCAAGGTGAGCCTCAGTCATCTAACTCAGGTCTATGATCAGGCCCATCCGCGCAGCCGTAAACAAAAGAAAATAGCGGTTCGGGACAAGAGTGACCAAAAAGGTAATAAATAGCTTGACACCCCTTGTGGACCAAGTACACTGGTCATCAATTCCGCTTGAATCGTGAACGTTTTTTCTGAAAAGGAGTGAGCGAATGAGTGTACTTGTTGGCAAGAAAGCCCCCGAGATCAACGCTGCAGCGGTAATGGCCGATGGTTCCATCAATAGTGAATTCAGCCTGGCTGACTATGCAGGGAAGTATATCGTCCTGTTCTTTTATCCCCTCGATTTTACCTTTGTCTGCCCGACGGAACTGATCGCTTTCAGTCACCGCATCAAAGAATTTGAAAACCGGAATGTTCAGGTTGTTGGCTGCTCCATCGATTCCCAGTTTTCTCATGTGGCCTGGCGGAATACTCCCGTGGATGAAGGGGGGATCGGTGCGGTTCACTATCCGCTGGTGGCAGATGTCAAACATGAGATCTGTCAGGCCTACGACGTGGAGTTTGAAGCGGCTGGGGTCGCCTTCCGCGGGTCTTTTCTGATCGATCGTGACGGCGTTGTCCGCCATCAGGTCGTTAATGATCTCCCCTTGGGCCGGAACATTGATGAGATGCTGCGGATGGTCGATGCCCTGCAGTTTACTGAAAAGTACGGTGAGGTCTGCCCCGCGGGCTGGAATCGGGGCGACAGAGGAATGGTTCCCGACGGTGATGGCGTGGCCAATTACCTTGCGGAGGAATCCGATAAACTTTAGAACCGTCGTTGACGGATTTTTGAGCCGAAGAACATAACAGGGCTTCGCTGGCTTGGCTGGCGGAGCCCTGTTGCGTTGTGACTGAAATCAGGTTTTGAGATTTGTCTGCAAATCAAGTATCGTGGGGACTTATGTGAATCTCAAGTCTCCTTTCTTTTTATCCGGGATAGCCATGACTGAGCCGTCTACATCCGTCCAAGTCTCTCAAACCGATCCCGTTGTGAACGTAGCGCACTTCCAGCGCGAGGATGACCCGTTGCTCGCGTGCCTGCTGATGGTTGCCGGTAGATACGGTGTGACGTTAAGCCGCGATGCTGTCGTGGCGGGACTGCCTCTGAAGAACGGTTGTCTTTCTCCCGACCTCGTCGCTCGAGCGGCGCAGCGGGGTGGCCTGAGCTGCAGGGCATTCAGTCGTCCGCTGGTCAAATTTAAGGACAGATTGCTCCCTGCAATTCTACTGCTCGAGGAGCACAGGGCCTGTGTGCTGCTGTCTGTCGATTCTCATGCGGGGAGTGCCCGCGTGCAGTTTCCCCAGCAGCAGGAGGCTGAGATCAGCCTCTCTGAACTGGAAACACTCTTTACCGGACGCGCTCATACCTTTCGCCAACGGTTTCGTTTCGATGCCCGTGCTCCTGAGACCGGTCAGGTTCGTCACCGTCACTGGTTCTGGAGCGTGATGCGGGAAAATCTGGCACTCTACCGCGACGTTCTGTTCTCCGCCTTTCTACTCAGTTTGTTCGCTCTGGCGATGCCCCTGTTCATCCGAAACGTTTACGATCGTGTGGTTCCGAACCATGCCGTGCATACCCTGTGGGTGATGTCGGCGGGGGTCGGGATCGTTATTGTCGGCGATCTGGTGCTGCGAACCATGCGCAGCTACTTTCTGGATCTGGCCAGTAAGCGGGTCGATGTTAAACTGTCGGCGGCGATTATGGAGCGGGTTCTCGGCACCCGACTCGAAAACCGTCCCCTCTCGGCGGGATCTTTTGCCTCCAATCTGCGTTCCTTTGAGACGGTCCGCGATTTTATCACCTCGACGACCATTACGGCGTTTATCGATCTGCCGTTTGCCCTGATCTTTATTATCGTTATCGGTCTGATCGGCTGGCAGATGACGATCCCAATCCTGATCGGCATGCTGGTCTCGCTGCTGGTCGCGCTGCTGGTTCAGGGACAGATGCATGACCTCTCCGAAACCACCTACCGCGCTGCGGCGCAGCGCAACGCAACCCTGATCGAAAGTCTGGTCGGACTCGAGACATTGAAAGCGCTCGGGGCCGAAGGGAAAATGCAGGGGCGTTGGGAGCAGAGTGTTGGCTTTCTCGCACGGATCTCCAATCGTCTGCGATTGCTGTCAGCGGTGACGGTCAATGTGGCTCTGTGGGTTTCGCAGACGGTCAACGTGCTGATTATTATCATCGGTGTCTATCTACTTATCGATAACCGTTTAACCATGGGTGGGCTGATCGCCTGCTCGATGCTGTCGTCCCGGGCTCTGGCCCCTATCGGTCAGGTTGCGGGTCTGTTGACTCAGTATCATCACGCCAGCACCGCGTTTGCTTCTCTGAATCAGATTATGGCCAATCCGATCGAACGTCCACCGGAGACCCGCTTTTTGAGCCGGGAGCGACTGATCGGTGATATCCGTTTTGATCAGGTGCAGTTTTGTTACCCTAACCAGCAGACCGAGGTGTTGCGCAACCTGTCGTTTCAGATCAGCGCTGGTGAAAAAGTGGCGATTCTGGGCCGGGTGGGGTCGGGAAAAAGTACCTTGCTCAAGCTGATGATGGGGCTGTATCAGCCGACCGGTGGCGCCGTCTTCCTCGATGGCATCGATCTGCGCCAGTTGGATCCCGCAGAGGTACGCCGCAGTTGCGGATATGTTGCCCAGGAATCGAACCTGTTCTATGGAACTTTGCGCGAAAACCTGGCCATGGGGCTTCCCACTGTCAGTGATGAAGCTGTTGTCGACGCGGCCCGCTGTGCGGCGCTGAGTGACTTTGTCAACGCCCATCCCCAAGGGTTTGACATGCTGATCGGTGAACGGGGTGAGTCCCTTTCTGGAGGGCAGCGACAGGGGGTCGGCATTGCTCGTGCGGTGATCAAGAACCCGGCGTTATACCTGTTGGATGAGCCGACTGGGGCGATGGACAACGGCAGCGAGGAGCAGGTCAAGCAGGAACTACGCCGCATGTCTGCCGACAAAACGGTTGTGCTGGTGACCCATCGTACCTCACTTTTGAGTCTGGTGGACCGCGTTATCGTCCTCGATCGTGGCATGCTGATGGCTGACGGCCCACGGGACAAGGTTTTGGATGACTTGCGGTCCGGTCGGGTCGGGAGGGTCTCATGATAAACCGCTGGCTGGGACGTATACTGGCTGCGTTGATTCCTGATCGATCGCAAAACGAGCCAGCCTGGGAGTTGGATGCCGATGATGCGGGGATCGATCAGGAGCCGCTACGGGCGCGGACACTCCTCTATCTGGGTGGTCTTGTTCTTGTCGTGCTGCTGCTGTGGGCGGGTTTTACCCAGATCGAAGAGGTCAACCGCGGGGAAGGGCGGGTGATCCCGTCGCGTCAGGTGCAGATCATTCAGGCTGTTGACGGTGGCGTGGTTTCGGAGATTGCCGTGCAGGAAGGGGAGACCGTTGCTTTCGGTCAACCTCTGGTTCGGATCGATCCCACCCGTTTTGTATCGTCACTGCGCGAAAATCGGTCACAGTATATCGCCCTGCAGATTAAAGCCGAACGCCTGAAAGCGCTGTCGGAGAATCGCGCGTTTGTTCCACCGGAGGGGCTGGGTGATGAGGCAACGGATATCCTCGAACGTGAAGGCACCCTTTATGAATCGAGCCGCAAAGAGCTTGAGGCCCAGTTAGGCGGCGCGCAGCAGATCCGTCTGCAACGGAGCGAAGACCTCCACGAGACCGACGCCCATCTCAACCAACTTGACGAGCGGTTGGTGCTGCTGGAAAAAGAGCTTGCCGTCACCCGTCCGCTGATCGGGACCGGTGCGGTGTCTGAAGTGGAACTGCTGCGGCTTGAGCGGGATGTCATTCGCGTCAAAGGGGAGAGGGATCAGGCCTTGGCGCGCCTCGACCGGGTTCATGCGGAGATTACGGAGGCTGATCGTAAAATTCAGGAGGTGGAGCTGTCCTTTTACAACGGTGTGCGCCGCGAACTGTCTGAGGTGCTGTCACGCATAGCCCGTCTGACCGAAGAGGAGGCGAGCCTGTCCGATCGTGTTAAGCACGCCGTGGTAAAGTCACCGGTGCGCGGCACGGTCAAACGGTTATACGTCAATACCTTAGGTGCCGTGGTGGCTCCGGGAAAGGAGATCGTCGAAATTGTCCCGCTGGATGACACCTTGGTGCTGGAGGTCAAGATCAGCCCCCGGGATATCGCTTTTCTTCGTCCCGGTTTGACCGCCAAGGTCAAATTCACCGCCTACGATTACGCCATCTACGGCAGCCTCGATGCGGTTCTGGAACAGATCGGGGCCGATACGGTTGTCGATCAGCAGGGACAGGCGTTTTACATGGTACGAGTGAGAACACTGCAGCCGGACCTGGGCCAGGACTTACCGGTTATCTCCGGGATGGTCGCGCAGGTTGATATTGTGACCGGCAAGAAGTCGCTGTTGACCTATCTGTTAAAGCCGATTTTAAGAGCCAAAGCGACCGCCTTCAGAGAACGCTGAGTTGCGATAGGGCCAAGGAACAAAAAGCGGGGTTGACTGAAGAAGTCAACCCCGCTTTTGCATTAAGGGTTCTGCGGTAGGACGTTTTCTTGAACCGGTGGGTTGAGGATGAATTCAACCCGCCGATTTTTTTGTCGGCCGATATCGGTAGTGTTGTCAGCAATCGGGCGCTTTTCTCCGTAGCCTTCAGTTATCAGTCGATCTTCGTTGATCTCGAAGTACTCAACCAAGTAGCTTTTAAGAGTTTCGGCGCGGCGTTCGGATAACTTCTGATTCAGCTCATCCGTACCGTTGGAGTCTGTGTGCCCCACAATCAGAACCTTTGCGGTCGGATATTGTTGGATGAACGTAACTGCAGCAGTAATTTGTTCATGGTATTCAGGCCTGATGTCCGCTTTGGCTGAATCAAATTCGATCTGCAGCGTGAACTTCAGCTCACAGCCTTGAATGTTGACTTTGACGCCTGGGAGCGTTCCGGGGCACAGGTCGAGGTGATCAAAGACCCCATCGCCATCACTGTCCATGGGGCCGGCCGCCTGGATCTCTTCCCACATGTATAGAGCTTCCGGAACCGGTTCGGCGAGGCAGATCTTTTCTGGATCAAAATTTTCTCCAGAGAAATCGAGATCCTTCTTGCCGGGCAGCCCCTCGGGACGGATGTCGAGAGAGCTGAGCAGCAGGCCCATCTCTGAAAGTATTCTGGTATTGGCCAGAAAATAATCGTAAACAGCGATGGTATAGGCGCGCCGTGCTCTGAAAAATTCATTTTCTGAATCGAGCAGATCCAGCAGGGTGCGCTGGCCGATATCGAACTGGTTGCGGTAAGCACGACGCGCTTTGGCGATCGCCTCTTGGTGATTTTGTAGAGAGATCAGCTGCAGTTCAAGCAGTTGAAGCTCGGTATGGGAGATCGAGACCGTCTGGCGCAGGTCGTGGCAGGCTTTTTCGCGCAGATAGCGGGCGCGGTTCAGGTGACTGGAGTAGCGGCTGATGGTGGCGACGTCCGAATTGCCGTTAAAAATATTATAGGACAGGTTAATTTCTGCGACCTTCTTGTCGCTGTGACCGTTAATCGACTCGCGATCGTTCCCGATGTCGTAATAGGCCAGAAATTCAAGCGTTGGAAGTTTTCTCGATTTCTGCGCGTCTCGATTCTTCTTGGCCGCAAAGACGTTGACAATAGCGGCGTTAAACGCAGGGTTTGTTCTGAAGGATTGTTTCAAAGTCTCTTTGACATCATCAGGGATTTCGGAGAACGACAGCTCGGGAAGATCGGCCATCTCTTTCTGGGGGAGCAGGCCGACCAGTCTCAGGTAACGAGCGGTGACGTCGTGCAGGTTGTTCGCTTCGGTAATCCGGTTCGATTCAGCCAGGGACAGGCGTCCACTGGCCTGCTCCAGATCAACCCCGCGACCGACACCGGAATCGACCCGCTCTTTAACCTGCTGATAAATCTGCAGATGTTCGTAGTAGTTTTCGTTGGCAAAATCGAGCAGATCGCGAAACTTAAGGACATCGGCATAGGCTCTGGTGGTTTCAAATGCGATCTCTTCTGATGCCTCCAGCATGCTGTAATAGCTGCTTAGCTTCTGGTAGCTCAGGCGGTCGATTTCATTCGGGGTAAAAAAACCATCGAACAGCAGTTGCCGTAACGACAGGGTCGCTTCAACCGGCTGAAAGTGCGCATCGCCAAAGGGGTATTCGTTGTGTTCGTGGGCGATTCGTGCATCGAGATCGAGGCGGGGTCGGGTGGTCCCTGTGACCGCTTTTTTCTCGTAGGAGGATTCATTGAAGGCTTCCCAAGTGGCGAGAACCTTAGGGTTGTTGCTGACGGCATGTTTGATCACGCCTTGCAGTGTTTCCTGTGCACAGACGGCATGACTGAAAAACAGGCCGACACAAAGGCAGATTAAAATGCCGGTTTTTACGCTCTGCATGATCAAAAATCCTCCTGATTGGTACTTTTAAGAGTGCGCATTTGTCGAGATGATTAAACCGACAAAAACCGTCACCCTGTGGCATCTATACCAGATTTAATGAGACAAAAGGTCCGAAAATTTTATGTGGTCAGTCGACCAACGCCTTGCCCTGATCGATCATCGACTGAATGATCAGCGTATCGGGGCTGTCGATATCGTAAAAATCGTTCTGAAGAGATGCGGCAGATGCTCCTTCAGGGACGGCTGTTTGTGCTGCCTGCGTCTCCGAACTGATGCTGGCGAGGGCCTCATCCAAAGAGTCTTCAGAATGGAGAACATCGCTGAGACTGAGTGTTGTTTCTGCCTCGCCTGTCATGTCCTGCTGGTCGGATATGTTCTGAGGCGACGACCCGCTTTCAGGCAGGTTGAGGTCGATGATGTCGGTGCCGATCCCCGGATCAGACACAGACCACTGCGAATCTGAAAAGTCTGTCGCAGTCAATTCGGTGCGGGCGATCAGTTCGTCGCGCACATGAGACATCGCTTGTTCTTGGGGTACCGCTTCGATACCGGCTTCGTCGAGCAGGGCAATAACATCCTCAGCAGAGAGATCACGCAGGTCGACAGCGTCATCGTCAAATGCCTGATGGACAGCGTCGGTGATTGTCAGACCGTCTTCAGCGATCCGGTTTTCATCGATCGATTGCAGCAAAACGGCGAGGTTAATGACGTACGGGTCGGACAGGTCTGTGCGGTCGACACCAGCGAGGTCCTGCAGGAAAAGTTGTCCGTCCTCTGGCATGTCGGCGGTGTCGAGTTCAGCGATGACCAGGTTGCCAAGCATGAAGGTGACGGTGTCTCCAGGCCTGTAAGAGAATGAGCCGTTGTGGTCGGTAAGGCCTTTGTCGTTGGAGGAAGTCACATATTGAATACCAATTACGGCAGCATCTATAAATGAGCCGCTCATAGTCGACTCAACATAAACGGTAGCTCCTCCATCGCTTGTATATATATCGTAGGTATATCCGTCTGCAGTGAGTTGTGCGGAGGCAGCTAGTGACCAAGTGTTTGCGTCATTTTGCAGATTGACGATGTCAGTGCTGTCTCCTCTGATCTTCAGGTTATTGCCAGCATCTGATGCATCTGTCAGTAGGTCGACAATGCCAAAAGTCATATTGTCAATAGTATCTGCCTCCCCATCAGTCAACTCAATAATCTCAAAATTTCTGAGTTCCGGAGTTGATGGATCGGCAAAATCGATCAAGTTGTAAGCTCCCAATTCGAGTACGTCATTATCTGCTGTTGCAAACTTTTGCTCTTTACCAGCGTCGATAGCCGTCTTGCTGGAGTCGTAAAGGATGACTTCGTCCCCGTCGAGGCTGATGGTGATCGACCCGGTGTCACTGTCCTCGTCAGCGTCCGTGATGCTGTAGGCCAACTGCATATCGAAGTCGGTGTTGTAGCTGATGGCGCTGATCGATTCGATACCAAGTTTGAACGAACTCTCGTTACCGGCCAAAAATTCGACACCGATGAAAGTTCCGCCTCCAGACGAAGTGACCGTGTACTTCAGTTCGGTCAGGTCCGGGTCACCGGTGAGGATAATGGTTTCACGATCGGCATTATCGATGCCGGGGGAGGTTCCTTCGGTGAGGACGGTAATGTAGAGCTCGTCGCCCGATTTCACGCTGCCGAAGTTGAACAGCGAGATTTCCATCGCCGACACTTCATTGTTGTGAGAGGTATTGCCGTCGCCATCCGTTGAGACGGTGGTAAAGTCGAGGATCAACTGATCGCCGGCGTTCATGTTGTTACTGTCGACGCCGATGTAATAGTTATTGGTGTTGACGGTATGTTCCGTTCCGGTGCCGTCATCTGTTCCATAGGTCGGATCGGTGGATCCATCAATATCGTTTATTTCGTTATAGGTATCTTCGATCAGATTATGAGCGGTGATGATGGCATCAACACCTGAGGCACTGCCACCACTGTCGTTAAAGCCCAGAATAATATTGTCGCTGTTGCCGCCGCCGGGTAGGACGATCCCGCCATCGACAACAACTTCAACACCGAGAAGTTCCGTTTTCTGTGTATAGACAACGTCGGTGGTATCGTTGTCCCCCATGGTGATTTCGACCGTGAAGACGGTTCCGGCGCTGGTGGTTCCGGTGACAGACCCTTTATCCGCAAAGGTGTCGGCGTTGGTGTCGATGGTCGTGAAGCTTAGAGCGACTTTTTCACCGCCAACATAAATGTCGGGCAGATTCGATGCCGGTTCGTTCCATGAGAAGGTATTGCCACCGTTGGTTGAAAAATAGGTGGTGAGGGTGTCACTTAATGAGCCGACAAAGTTGGCTTCGTTGGCCATGATCAGGGTGTTGTCGCCGATAGAGGGCGCATCGTCGGAGTCGACGACTGTAAATGTCACCGTTGTTGAGATGGTATCAGCATTGCTCAGTTCTTTTGATGTGGCCGTTGCTTCGAGGCTGAATTCTGTTGCGCCCAGATCTCCCGGCACGGTCATCGTCAGGTCGACGAGTTGATCCTGAGTGAAGGTCCAGGTGTCGGCTACTGAAACTTCGTAACTGCCCTGATTGAAAAAACCGGTCGAGTCGATCACTGTGCCGGAACTGTCTTTGACCACCAGAGAAACCTCTTGCAATTCTTCCGGCTGTGTACTGGCTGTGTCGGTGTCGTTAAGTGAATTGTTGATGTTGACGTCGTAGGTGTAGGTGACCGTGCCTTCGAGGCTGATATTGTCGACGACGAGGGCCGTTGTTGAATTATCCGTATGCCCAATGGCAATGGCGTTGGCAGTTGCTGGGATGCTTGTATTGACGCTAAAACTGCCGGTGGAGTTAATATCAGTAACAATATCGGAAAGAATGGTGATGTTACCCGTAGTCGTGTCGATGTGCAGCCATTGGACCGTTGTATCGATTCCTGTGGTTGCGTCAAAATCTAGGGTGTAGGCAGCACCTGTCGTCAAGGGTTCATCAAAAACCTGTATAATGACGTCACCTTTTGCAATGGAAGCTTGGCCACCGACGGGAGTCAGTGGAGAAAAATTATCATTGTAGTTTTTTGCATCATAGTTACCTGAAGCACCAGGCCCGGAACCTGTTGACCAGTCGCCGGTGCTGCTAAAGGTTCCGTCGTTAATAGCTTCAGGAAAACCACCAACAACCTTATTGCTTACCGCCAAACTAACATCTGGTGCATCGGCGACTGGAGTTATCGTGACGCTTGCCTCTACCGTCGTTGTAATTCCCGCAGCATCGGTTTTGTAAAAGGTGAAGGTGTCGGTTCCTGAAAAATCCTCATCCGGGGTATAGGTCAGTGTTCCGGAACCGTCATCAGAAATTGTTCCGTGTACCGCTTCTCCCAATTCTGAGTAGGTGTAACCTGCCGGTGAAGTCAGGTTATATGCTGTGTCTTCGTTGGTTGTGAACGAGACCGGTTCTGCGATCACCGTACTGGCCGAGACCGTTGCGCCAGCATTGGCGATACCGGCTGTGGCAACGTTTGGATCGTTGGTGACAGCATTGAGTGTGAGCGTTTCGTCGGAATCGGGCGTTCCTGAATCATCGTTGTTCAATGTTGTGATTTTGACCAACACGCTCTGGATTTTGTCATTAACGCCACCATCGGAGGTTGATAATGGAATGGTTATGGTATCCCCTTCAATATCGCCAGCAACTGCGACCCAAGTAGTACCGTCATCACTGGAGTATTCGTAATTTGTCGTATCGTAGTCGTTTGTGTCGACTTCTCCGCCAAGACTCAAGGTGACATCCGTTGTGGAGGTCTTCTTTCCGGACAGTGTTATTTCGAAGATGGCATCATTTCCTTCAGACACAAAAATCGGAGAGTTAACAACTAGAGACGGATAATCATTGATAGTCGTGTTTCCCGTTGCCACCGTATTGGCCATATCGGTGTTGGTGCCGCCATTAATCTCAGCGGTCAGAGACAACGATTCCCCGTTATCACTTGTGCCGTCCGAAATTGTTGAGATCTTGACCTCGACTCGGGTTTGTCCCTCTGGGATTGTTACTTGATTGCTTGTTGCCACTTGCCAGTCGATTTGGCCATTTGCCAGAAAACCGTTGTTGTAGTAGAGCGTAGAATCGTAGTCTCCTGCCGTGACGTCTCCCCCAACGGATAAATCTAGGACCGTATCTCCTGAACGAGTGGCACTTAGCTCGATAATGAAAACTGCTGATTTCCCCTCGTCGATCGGCGCGGGATCGGACACGGTCAGCGCCGTAGCCACGTTATAGGTGATGGTGTTGGTACCGGCTGAGTCGACTGTCCCGTCATTGACTTTGAAGGTAAATTGCTGATATGTCGCACCGGATTCACCCACATCCGGCTTAAATACTAAATAACCTGAATCGATTTGGGCCTTTGTTATCTCTGTACCGTCAATGACGGTTGTCCAGCTCCCATCTGCTGCTCCGAGCAGCAACTCGCCGCCCGTCGTTCCCGAATCCGCAACAATCGCAGCATCAACGATGGTGATTTTAGAAAAGGCTTCCCCCTCTACATCGGAAAATCCAAAGTCTTCAGTGGACAGAATATGCGATGTGTTTGTTGCGAGGGAGACTGTTTTGTCAGAAGCAGTTGGGGGATCGTTGGCGCCTGTCACGGTGATGGTGACGGTCTGAGAGACGGACTCTCCATCGGCCGTCGTTGCGGTGGCGGTGAAGGTCTCATCGACCGCCGCTCCCCCGGCGATGGTCTGG
>PKUC01000077.1 GCA_002868865.1 Desulfuromonas sp.
AGACGAAAACAGCTGCAGAAGCTGGTCGAACAGGGGATTGGTCAACCGGATTTTGAAGAACTACCACCACTCGGTGGAAGACTACACACAGGCCCTCGAGATCGATCCATCGCACTACGAAAGCTATTTCGGCAGGGCCCAAACCTACTCCGAAATGCAACTGCCATCAAAGGCGCTGAGCGATTGCGAGCAGGCGCTGAAAATCCAGCCCGCATTCCAACCTGCCCGCCAGCTTTACGAGGTGCTCCGTAACGGTTCCGCTTCCGAACAGGCCGGGTCCGCCGAAAACGAGCCGTAGCGCCGTTTCTCTCAGAAAGTCTGCCCCCCTGGATGGGAATCTGGCGGAGGTGGCCGAGAAGGGGAATTTGTCCAATTTCACCCAACCGAAATCGGGTATGCAGTGTCCGGAATTTAGCTCAACCGCACCAGGCCAACTTGCATCAATTGATGCGTCACGCTACAATTGATGCAAGTTGATCACAAAGGAGCTACGACATGTCGACATCCAGCGTACGCCTTGACCAAGACCTGGTAGAAAAAGCGGCCATTATGGCAAAAGCCCTGAACCGTACAACGCCAAAGCAAATTGAGCACTGGGCTAAAATCGGTGAGATGATGGAAGACAACCCTGACCTTCCATATGAATTCGTTAGGCAGGCCATTATCGCAAAAGCCGAAAGAGAAGCCGGTAAGCTCGAGGAATATAGCTTTGGCTAAAATAACCCGGGTCCTTCAAACACCAACCTTCAAAAAAGCGGTCAAGAAACTCCACCAGAACCAAAAAAAGGATCTGGATACAGCCGTCAAGGCGCTTATTGAAGATCCCCTTTTAGGCGACCAGAAAAAGGGGGGATTGGCCTTTCTGCGCGTTTGTAAATTTAAAATGAACAACCAGCTCACCCTGCTCGGTTACAGCCATGAGGACGGAACTGTCACGCTTGAGCTCATGGCTCTCGGCACCCATGAGAATTTCTATCGGGATATCAAAAATATTGTCTGAGCCGAAAGCACTACAACGGTTCATAACAAGATTAGACTCTGTGTGCCGGGTGCGAACGCAACCATCAGGGGGGGGCTGTGAAATTTGGATATACTGTCCCCGGAATTCGTACCAGCGCCTCCCTGGACAGTCTGCAGCACGAACTAGGCGCGCTGAGTGTCGGTTACCGCCGCACGTCGCTAGGCAAGCTGCTGGCAAGCGAACAGCCGCTCCCCGACTGGCGTGACTTCTGCTGAGCGGACAAGCTGAGCTTCAGGAACCTACTCCTTCCATCGTCCGTTTTACTTCTGGCCCCTCTGCACAGTTGTTAATCCCTGCAACAACGTTGTAAACTGGCCTAAAAAAAATGATGACTGCGTTGATCCTTTTTGGAAGGAGCACAGATGTTTCGCATACTGATCTGCATGTTGCTCGTCGTTGTTCTTACAGGGTGCTCAACTCGGCAGGTTATCCCTGAACTGGACGGATCGACCGCACAGCGACTTGTGACCCATAGCCTCGACCGCCTGATGAAGGAGATCCCCGCCGAGGATTTTATCGACCTGGAGGAAAAGAGCGTCTATGTCCGGACGCACTTCGTCAAGGAGAGTCCGGTCGTCAGCTACGCAACGGAGCGATTTAAGCTGGAACTGGCCCACCGCTTTTCCTGCCAGATTGCTCCGGAACCGAACCAGGCCGAGTATATCGTCGAACTGCTCTTTACCTCGCTGGCCACCGAGCACGACACCTTCGGTCTCCACATCCCCTTTCTGGTTCTCCCAGGATCTTCAGGTGCCATCAACATCAATCTGCTGGCCATCGAGATGTTCCACGGCATCAGCGAGATGTCCTACTACATCAAGGACGCCCAGGAAAACGTGCTGCTAAAAAGAGACAAAAGCAAGGCCACCGTCCGGACCGACAAGCTGGCCCTGCCGATCATTACCATTCCGATCAACACCATGGATTAAACTCGGTCTGGGTTCCGGGGTGGGTTAGACCACTCACGCACCCCTCTGCCCCACCTTCCGCTCCAGCATCCCCGCCAGTCGCGAACAGCTGTAGGTCAGCACAAAGTAGAGCAGCGCCACGGTGATCCAGACTTCGAAGGTCAGGTAGGTGGCGGCCATCAGTTCCATCCCCTGAAAGGTCAGTTCCTGCAGGGAGATGACCGAGACGATGGCCGAATCTTTGATGGTGGAGATGAACTGCCCGGCCAGCGGCGGAACCATCCGCCGGTAGGCCTGTGGCAGAATGATGTGCCGCAGAATCTGCCAGCGCCGCAGCCCCAACGCCTGCCCGGCCTGCCACTGCCCCGCAGCGATCGCTTCGATCCCGGCGCGGACGATTTCGGCGATATAAGCCCCTTCATAGAGGGCCAGAGTCACTACGGCGGCGATAAAAGCCTCAAGCTGACCGACAGGTGCGAGCAACAGCTCACACATCTGACGGACCGGTTCCGGCGCGGCGTAGAGCAGGTCGGCCAATCCGAGGCGGGGCAGAATCTGGTCGCTGATAAAGAAGTAACAGATCAGGATCAGCACCAGCGGCGGCAGGTTGCGAAACAGATTGACGTACCAGCCGCCGAGCAGGCGATTAAACAGGTGCAGGCTGACCCGCAGCAGCCCCGCGATCAAACCGATGGGCAGCGCCAGCAGCAGACTCCAGAAACTCAGGCGGATCGTCGTCAGCAGCCCCTGCACCAGCAGGTTGGGCACCCAACCGGCCTGATCATCGAAACGGAACAGGTACTGCGGCATGGCCGCCCAGTTCCAGCGGTACTCCAGCCCGGCTTCGATACGGTACCCCAGGTAGGCGAGCGCAGCAAAAACCAGCAGGATCAGCGCGGAGTCGAACCAGGACCATTTTTTCGCCGGTGCGTCGAGCAAGGTCTACTCCACCTGCCCTTTCCAGTCCTGGGTGGTAAACCAGTAGCGATGCCGCTCCTGCAACCAGCCGTCAAGATTGCGCACCATGATCCAGTTGTTCAGGTAGTTCAGAAAATCCATATCCCCTTTGCGAATGGCGAAACCGATCGGCTCTTTGGTGAAGGTCTCCCCACCCAGCGGAAGGTAGAGCTTGTCCTGATATTTAAGCGATTGAAACTCGGGAAACGGCTGCGATGCCACCATGGCATCGGCGCGGTTATTGAGAACTTCCTGCAGCGCCTGACCTTCATCATCAAACAGACGCAGTTCAGCAGCGGGCAGATATTTCTTGGCTGCAGCCGCAGCGGTGGTGCCGATGCGGGCAACAATCCGCGTTTCGGCGGTGTTAAAATCGGCCAGCGCGGTCTTGCCCGGCATCTTCTTCTGACTGGCGACGATCGACATCCCGGAGTATTCATAGGGCGCAGTAAAATTGACCTTGAGGTTCCGTGACGGGGTAATCCCCATCCCGCCGATAACCACGTCGAACTTGCCGGTCAACAGTGCGGGGATGATCCCAGACCATTTGGTCGGCACAAACTCGGCCTGCACCCCCATATCTTCGGCCAGACGCCGCGCTACTTCGATTTCGTAGCCGATAAATTCACCCTTTTTGTCCTTCATCGCCCAGGGCACGAAGGTCGAAAAACCGATCCGTAATCGATTTTTACTGATGACCTGCTCAAGGGTGCTCTGCCGGCTCAACTCCTGCCGCACATCGGCGGCCTGAACAGCCACGACAGAAAAGATCAAGACCAGACAAACCATCAGGCTCAGACGTAACCTCATCGCTTCCTCCCTCGGATAATTGAGTCAAAAACCTACAATTGATAGCCGGTCAGGCGCCATTCGAGCAGCCGGACCAACAGTGAAAGACCGAGTGTCAACACAAGATAGATCGCCGCGACCGTGAACCAGACCTCGAAGGTTAAAAACGTTTCGGCGACAATCTGCTGCCCCTGCATGGTCAGATCATAGATGGCGATGGTCGACACCAGCGCCGAATCCTTGATCAGCGAGACCCCCTGACTGGTCAAGGGCGGCGCCATCTGCCGCAGCGCCTGCGGCAACACGATATAGCGGTAGCTCTGCCCGCGCCCCATCCCCAGCGACGCCGCCGCTTCCCACTGTCCTTTGGGGATCGCGAGGATCCCGGCACGAATAATTTCGGACGCGTAGGCCCCTTCAAACAGGCTCAGGGCCAGCACCGCAGACGCAAATCGATCGATATCGAGGATCGGCGCAACGACAAAATAGATGAGGAAGATCTGGATCAGCAGCTGTGTGTTGCGGATCAGCTCAAGATAGATAACGGCAATCCAGCGGGCGACAGAACTGTGCGACAGGCGCAGCAGCGCAATCAACAAGCCGATCAGCAGAGAAAACAGCAGGCTGACAGAGGAGATCTGCAGGGTCAGCCCCAACCCCTGCAGCAGGGGACCGGCAGAAAAACCGTCCGGGCCTGACGTGTAAAGGTAACGGGGAATGCGCACCCACTGCCAGTTATAGCCCAGGAATTCGGCCCCGGAGAGCAGCGACGACATCGCGCCCCACAGCAGCAACAGAAATGCCGCAATCTGCAGCAGATGATGGAATTTGAGATAACGTGCCTGACTGAGCAGGATAGCAAGTCCTCTCTTTCGGACAGATCGTGGACGTTAGCTGCGGCCCCTCGACAGGTAGCCCTGATGATACGCCTCGGCCCGCCAGAAGGTCTGCGCCGGCTCGACCGCTGTAACCACCGGCTGCAGATAGCGCCTTGAGGCATCGAGAGCCGCGATTGCCGCCTGCGCCTGCCGGTGCTGTTCGTCGCTGTAAAAAAAGATCACCGACCGATACTGCGAACCGATATCCGGTCCTTGATAGTTGAGGCTGGTCGGGTTATGCATCGACCAGAACTGCTCCAGAAGATAGGGATAACTGACTTTTTTCGGATCGAAGCGCAGCTGAACCACCTCGGCGTGCCCGGTGTCACCGCAACAGACCTGCTCGTAGGTCGGATTATCGAGTTCACCGCCCATATAACCGACGGCGGTTTCGAGCACCCCGTCGATCTGCCGAAAGGCCTCCTCGATCCCCCAGAAGCACCCGCCGCCGAACGTCGCCATCATGGTAAAGTCCCTACTTTGTGTGGGTGAACAGACCGCCCGCCTGTATCGCTACAGACGATAAAGATGGACAAATGAGTGCATCTCTCCCAGGCGAACATTCTGACAGTGCCGCTTAAGCATCAAACTCTTTGTACCAGTTTTATGTACCAGTTTATGCCCCCCTTCTCCACCTAAAACTATGGAGTTTTACCCATTTATTAAACATCCCAGCCCTGCGACACCATCTATCTGCCAGAACAGGC
>PKUC01000082.1 GCA_002868865.1 Desulfuromonas sp.
CTCTGGCTCTGGCTCTGGCTCTGGCTCTGGCTCTGGCTCTGGCTCTGGCTCTGGCTCTGGCTCTGGCTCTGGCTCTGGCTCGGCTTCGGCTTCGGCTTCGGCTTCGGCTTCGGCTTCGGCTTCGGCTTCGGCTTCGGCTTGTTCGAGATCAAGAGCCTCTGTTTCGACCTTGGCCGGTTTGCGTGCTGCACGAAATACGACCAGGATCAACAGCAGAACAAGGGCAATCGCAGTCAGATAAATGACCCCCAACGCGCCGAGTTGCAAGTATTCCTCAGGAACTCCGGCCGTCCGCAGCAGATCCGCCAGAATCACCATCCAGTTTTCAAACAGTTCCATACTCTCTCACTTCCTTCTTTTTTATTGAATAGACGGTCGCTTGCGACCATCGCTATATACGACAATACTTTGATTGTGATATCGACCGGCACGGCTCAGGCGATCTCGTCACGCAGCAACACGGCACAACGGCGCAGTTCGTAAGACGCCCTGCCGAGCATCGCTCCGGACTCCAGGGTCAGCACGAGGAAATAGTCCTCCGTGACCGGCATCACCAGGGTCTGATTCTGGTCAGCGCTGATCTGAATCTCCTCGACATCGCCGCCATCGACCCGATTCATCGCTTCACGCAGTCGGGTCAGAATAATCCCCTTGTGCGCCCCGAGAACCTTGAGGTCATAGTCATCCATCCTGGCGACCTGATCGACCGCTTCACCTTCCCAGTCGGCAAGAATCGCCCCAAGGGAACCGGGAATCTGGTCAAGCATCCACTTCAGTCTCTGTTTAAAAGGCATCTTTTCTTCTCGTTCTCAATCCCTGATGTTCACAAATCCATCCCCCCTACAACCCAAACCTTAAACCGCTGCAGAATCAGCGTTGTCAGACCGGTAATCGTTCATCCGCACCGACACAATCTTTGAAGCGCCCGGATCTTCCATGGTCACGCCGTACATCACTTCGGCATTGGCCATCGTCCGTTTGCTGTGGGTGATCAGGATAAACTGCGACGACGCCGACATATCACGGACCATCTCAGCAAAACGCTCGATATTGGCATCATCCAACGGCGCATCGACCTCATCGAGCACGCAGAACGGCGTCGGCTTGATCAAAAAAAGCGAAAAGATCAGGGCCACTGCAGTAAGAGCCTTTTCCCCACCGGACAGCAGGGTGACGTTCTGCAGACGCTTGCCTGGCGGCTGAACAACGATTTCGACGCCGGTCTGCAACAGGTCATCCTCTTCAGTGAGCTTCAGTTCAGCCTGCCCGCCCCGGAACAGTCGCGGAAAAACCTCCTTGAACTTTTCGTTGACCAGCGTGAACGTCTCTTGAAAACGCCGTCGGGTGGTCCTGTTTATCTTGTTGATCGCCTTCTGCAGATCATCGAGCGATTGCTGCAGATCATCCCGCTGCCGGGTCAGAAAATCGTAACGCTCTTCCTGCTCTTTGTACTCGTCGATCGCGGTGAGGTTTACCTCGCCCAAGGCAGCGATCCGTTGGGTCAAACGCTGGAGTTGCGCCTGCTGACGTTCCAGTTCCACCGAGTCCGCTTCCGGCACCATATGCTCATCGAGATCAACCCGATAACGCTCATCAACCGTCTGACGCATATGCTCGGCATCGACGCTCAGCTCACGCTGACGCAACTGCAGTCGGGACAGATCTTTGCGGCGATCCTCGGTTCGACTGCGGATCTGACGTTGTTCATCTCGCACAACATCAAGTTTTTTGCGAACTCCTTCGGCCTGCTCCCGCACTGCAACATCCGCAGCCTGCTGCTCCTGATGGCGATCGAGAAGGAGTCCCTGTTCAACCCCGAGCCGATCAAAATCGGACTGCAGTCGGAGTTTTTCTGCGTTACCGGTAGCCCGCCGGGTCTGCAATGACACCAACCGACCCTGTATCTCCTCACGGCTGCGCTGCACCCGAAGCAGGGCACTTCGCCCCCCTTCGCGGCGCTCTTTGAGTCCCGCCATCTCGACCCGGACTGCGGTCAGCGCCGCCCGCTGCGATTGCAGCCGGTCACGGGTCGAGGCCAGTTCTGCTTCGGCAGTGGCGATGCGCTGTTCCAGATCTGACCGCTGTCGATCCGTCATTTCCGAGCCCCTGGACCTTTCATCCTGCTCGGCGCGCAGCAGCTCCTGGCCTTCGTTCAGCTGATCCGCCTCAAACCGAACCAATGTCATCCGATCTTCAATACGCTGAAGATTGTCGCGACTCCGATCCAGATCTTTGCTTTGCTCCAGCAGCAGCAGCTCCTGACGATGAAGTTCATCAACAGCTCTCCGGGCCTCTTCTTCGGTCTGCTGCAGACGTAAATCCAGCTCCTGTCGCTGTCGCACGGACGCGGCCAGGACACCTTCTGCCTGCTCGACCCCGGCACTCAGATCTTTAAGCTCTCGTTTTTTGCTGAGCAGGCCGGCACCCGTTGCGACCGGTGCACCACCGGCCATATCTCCACGCCACGTCAGACAATCCCCGTCCGCTGTCACCAGAAGAGTGCCGGCCGCCAGAGGTTGGCCCAGATAGGGCTCGAGCCTCTCCACCAGGAACACTCCGGCCAGCAGAGATCTGGCAACGTTCGCGCCCTCCCCCTGACAGGACAAGAGGCTTTCAAGCGGGGTAGCACCCTGCGCAGCAGCGAGAGGATCATGCGTGGTTCTGCCAAAAAACAACGTGGCCCGCGCGCGCCGTTCACGCAGCTGACCGAACAGCTGCTGAACCTGTGAAACATTCTCTATAGGGATAGCCTGCAGCCGATCGGCCAGAGCCATCTCGACGGCACGTTCGTACTGTGGTGGAACCTGAAGAACATCAGCGACGACCTTGCGTGGCACGCTGCCATCAGCAAGAAGAAGGCGAACCCCTTCAGCGTAACCGTCAAAGTTCTGTTCAAGCTCCTGCAACGACTCCAAGCGGGAACGCTGCCGCTCCAGCGATTGCTGCAGTTCCCTTTCGTGGTTCACGGCATCGGCCTGCTTCGTTCGCAGAAGACCCTTCTCCTTTGCCATTTGATCAGACTGTGCCTGCAGCGCATCGCGATCCATCTGCTGCTGCCGCCATGTCTGCTCCAGTTCGGCCAGTTTTTTCTGACCAGCTCGCTGTTGATCGGCCAGAGCAGCGAGTTCCTCCTGATTTTTGATCTGACGCGCTTCTTCTTCTTGGAGTCGACGTGAAATCTCTTCGCGCCGGTTCGCCAGTCGACTGGCTTCGTTCAACAGGTCGAGCAACTGTCGGCGGTCAACGTTAAGCCGCCGGTCCGCATCCGCTTCGCATCGTTCTTCAACCTGCAAACGGTCCTTATGGGTAATATCCTGCCGCTCTGCTTCGATCAGGCTACGGTTGAGTTCTGCATTGAGCTGACTGAGTTCACGCTCTTCGCGTTCAAGATCATTCAGTCTCTGTTCCGCATCAACGCGCTCTGCATCGAGCTGCTCATCGAGACCGGACAGCGAATCCAGCTGCTTCTGCGCCAGCATCTTTTCACTTTCGACCCGTTGAATTTCAGCGCCGAGGTGATAAATCTGCTGTTGAGACTGGGCCACACACTCTTCAGCTTCGAGTAGGACACATTGCTGTTTTTCTATCTGCAGTTCACTCTCCGCCAACTGCAGTTCCAACTGTTCCAGCTGGCGTGCACATTCTGTTGTCTCACCATCGACAGCAGAGAGTGCTTCTTTGAGCACCCGGTAGCGATTGCCCACCAGACACAGTTCGATCCGCTTCGCTTCGGCGCGGTATTCCCGAAATTTTTCCGCCCGCTGTGCCTGGCGTTTGAGGCTGCCGAGCGTTCGTCTGACCTCGGAGATCACATCACCTAAGCGCACCAAATTCTGCCGGGTGGCGTCCATTTTTCTCAGCGCCGTTTTCTTGCGCGCCTTGTACTTGGTGACTCCGGCGGCTTCTTCAATCAGCGCCCGCCGCTCTTCGGGCTTGGCACTGACGAGCATCCCGACCTTGCCCTGTTCGATGATCGAATAAGCCCGTGCCCCGGCACCGGTATCCATGAATAGCTCGGTAATATCGAGCAGCCGACAGGGAGTCTTATTGAGCTGGTACTCGCTGTCGCCGTTTCGATAGAGGCGACGGGTCACCATAATCTCCGCGTAATCGCGATAGGCAGGCGGCGACAAACCGGCACTGTTGTCAAAGACCATCGAGACCTCGGCCATTCCAAGCGGCTTGCGGTTTTCGCTGCCGCCGAAAATGACGTCCTCCATCGCCCGACCGCGCAGATGGCGGGCATTTTGCTCCCCCATCACCCAGCGGATCGCATCGACGATATTGCTTTTGCCGCAGCCGTTGGGACCGACTACGCCGGTCACCCCCTGTTGAAAATCGAGGACGACCTTGTCGACAAACGATTTGAACCCAACGATTTCGAGACGCTTGATCTTCATCCTGTTAGCCCGTGCGTCCAGAAGGGACTTGCCGCAGAACCTGCATGGCGTCAGGTCTGAGCAAACGCTGCTGATGTGTCCGGATCGGTTGGTCTACAAACTAACCGCTAACAGCGACCGATCCCCGAATAGACAAAAGCGGGTCATGGTAGCAAGGCGCCTGCCTCCTGTAAAGCCGCGATTCTCTCGAAAAAAGCCGCCTTCGACGGGAATGCTCCCCAGGAGACAGATTGAGACTTGTGACGAGCCTAAATCGCCGGTATGATTTGCACTTCTCACACGTAGCGCGCCATGATCGGCCGCTCTGAAAACAGGCACGGACCGGATGACAAAACCCTCCTTTCATCGGCGACACCCTCTGCTCAGCATCCTGCTGACACTGTGCGGGTGCGTGCTTGTTACAGCGTCCATTTTTGTTTCGCTGATCGAGCTGGAAGATGTTAAAAACCGCCTCGAACGCGAGTTGACCCTGGCCCTCGACCGACCGGTCACCATCGGGGCGCTCAATATCGCCTACCAGCATGGTCTGGCCATCGATCTCCAGAACTTCCATATCGGCCAATCGGACTCCTTCGATATCCACATCCCGCACCTGACGGCAACGCTCAGCTTGACACACCTGTGGACAGGAGAACTCCACTTTTCAGAGGTGACCCTGAACCGGCCAACCGGCATGTTCCCTGCTCGCAAATATAGCGGGAAAGCACCCGACCACAGCTCCCTAGACACCGCCTCAACGCTCCTCGAAAAATTTGGCATCGGTCTTTTTTCGGTCAAAGAGGCACAGATAACTTGGAGCACGCGCCCCGGCACAGCCGCGACACTCCCCACCGGTATCGACCGATTCAACATGGTGCTGCGGAATTGGCAGGGGTCAAAACGTGGCTACCTGGTGATGTCCGGTCAGTTTGCCGATCAAGCGGGCGACCTGCTGGTGGAAACCCACATCCCGGCTCCGAAACAGATCGCCAACTGGCGCATGCAGCCACTTACAGGCCAGATTCAATTGAAAAATCTCACCGGAAAGATTTTTCCGGAGGCAATCCACGTCACGGCCCCCCGTGTTGACATCGGCATCGAGCTGGAAGGCATCCCCTCAAACGGGGCACAGCTGGCCATATCGATAGTGGACAGTGCGGAGAAACGACTGCGCTTTCAGGGGAAAGGCGACTGGAAATCCACATCGCAACAGGACAGTCTCACCAACCTGACAGTGTCTGTGCTGGAGCAGCCCCTCGAAGGACACCTCAGCGTCACCCACGCCCCGGATGCACACAAGATTGACGGACAACTGAGCGGTCACAATCTTGACCTTACAGCCCTTCTGTCCCGATTGAATCTCCCCTATCTCCAGCCCCTCGAATCCCTCCGAGGTGCCATCATCAGCGGCACACTCCAGGCTCACTTTCCGCGGCAACAGGAAAACCCCGCACAGATCCACTACAGCCTGCAGGGCCAGTTTGATGAGGGGCGCTGGCAACTGACAAAACATACCGCCCTCGAGCAGCTCGGTTTTCACCTCGACCTGAACAGCACCGGTCTGACACTGACAGGCGGCACCGTTAACCTGGGGAACCAGCAGGCCGCATTCAGCGGTCAACTGAGCGACTGGCGAGACGCTCCAGAATTCAGCCTGAACCTGCAAACACAACCCGACACCCATGCCCTGTCCGAAGAGCTGCACGAAAACCTTCCGGAGCACCTGCAACTCTTCGGACAGGCGCCGATAACCATGGCGCTGCAGGGCTCCACCGAAAACATCCGCGGACAGCTCACTGTCGATATGGAGCAAACCTCGGTTCAGCTCCTACCGCTGCTGGATAAACGAGCGAAGGTCCCCGCCACACTCCGGGTAGAATCGACGTGGCAACCGGGCACCCTGACCCTTAATCAGATGCAGCTGCAGATCGGCAAAGGGCAACTGGACGCCTCCGGAACCGTCTCACTACCAACAGGAAAGCTGACCAATTTCTCTCTGGCACAAACCGATCTGTCAGCCCTGCGCCCTCACTCTCCCCTGCTGCAACGCCTCAGAGCAAGAGGCTCGGTCGCGGTCACGCTGAGTCACCAGACCGCTCTGCAGGGCGAAATCGTCCTGAACAAGGCCGGTGCCTATCTGACCTGGGTGATCGCCGAACTCAACAATGTCAACGGCGCCATCGCATTCGACGCGCAAGGTCTGTCATTTAACGCCCTCCAGGTTGATCTCGGACGCTCACCGGTGCGGGTCGACGGAGCGCTCCACAACTGGAAAGACTTTTTTCTTGAACTGCGCGTCCGCGGCGAGAACGTTCGTGCCAGAGATCTGGTCTTTACCAACCCGGAGGCACAGATCCAAAAAATCGACGGACGACTGCTCATCAACAAGGGGGGCATCTTTTTCGATCCCGTTCAGGTAGAACTTCCCAACGGCACAGACGCCACCGTCAGCGGCTATGTCCGAAACTTTTCAGCGCCCGAGACCTTTCTGGCCATCGATTCGTTTGAACACGCAGATGTGCTCGAAGTCATCGACCTCTTTGTCGGTCCACCGCGCGACAAGCCACAACGAAACAACCGCTCCAAAACCAAAAAGACCAAACCGATCCGCGTGACGGCACGGGTAGCCAAGGGAAGCCTCGGCGGACTGAACTTTCATCATGCCGAAGGGGAGATCAGCCAGCACCGCGGCCTGTTTACCCTGTCACCTCTGCGATTTCGTCATCAGCAGGGCTATTGCTTGGCACGGGTCGAAAAAGAAGGCAAACGTCTGAAAATTTCCGGACACCTCGAAGATTTTGACGCCGGCGCCCTCTATCAGGAAACCCTCAAATCGCGGGGATTGATCACTGGTCGCCTGCGCGGCGATTTTTATCTTGAAGGAGACGGGATCGGTGAGCCGTTCTGGGCCAGCTCGCAGGGCGGGGCTCACCTTGAGGTGTACGATGGCGCACTGAGAAAGTTTCGTGGGCTGGCACGGGTGCTGTCGCTACTCAACGTCTCGCAACTGTTCAAGCTCAAGCTCCCCGATATGGACCGCAAAGGGATGCCGTTCAACCGACTGACCACCAGCACCACTCTGAACAACGGGGTGCTCAATACCGAAAACCTGAACATTCACAGTGATGTGATGAACATGACGCTGTTCGGGCAACGCGATATTGTCAACAACCGGGTCGATGTCACCGTTGGCGTGAAACCGCTGCAGACGGTCGATAAAATCGTCACCGGAATCCCGGTGGCCGGATGGTTGCTGGCGGGGGAAGAGAAAGCACTGCTAACGGCGCACTTTGAGATCACGGGCAACGCGGACAATCCACAGGTCACTCCCGTTCCGGCGACTTCACTATCGAAGACGGCCATCGGCCTACTGAAACGAACCCTGAAGCTGCCGGGAACGCTGATCTCCGATCCGCAAAAGGTCTTTTTCCCGAGTCAGAAAGAGGACAACCCCACTCCTCGAACCGTAGAGAAGGTTCCGTCAGCAGAAAAAACAGAGTCAGCCGAACAGGACTGAACGGGCGGAGAGATGAAAGCCCTGTGTCAATCGGAGAGCTTATCCCCGACATAGACAGTAGAGATACCAAAGGTCAGGTCATGGTGACGCAGAGAGGCAAATCCAGCGTCGGCCATCATCTGACGGAAACACTGCTGATCAGGAAATTCCAGGACAGAATCGGGAAGGTACTGATAGGCACTGCGCTGCGAAAACAGTCCGCCAATCGCCGGCAGAAGACGCCTGAAATAGAAATAATACAGGGCGCGGAAGATCCGGCTTCGCGGGGTTGAAAACTCGAGGATCACCACACGACCACCAGGCTTGAGAACACGGAACATCTCCTCCAGTCCCTTCTGACGGTCGACAACATTCCGGATGCCGAAGGCAATGGTGATCGCATCGAAACAATCATCGGGATGGGGGATTTCCTCGCAGGGGGCGTTCACCAGCATAATCCGGTGTCCAAAAGGAGACGCATCAAGTTTCTCCTGACCGTGCACCAGCATCCCCTGGGTAAAGTCTTCACCGACGATCAGCACCGAATCAGGCGTGGTCCGCGCAATCTCGAGAGCAACGTCACAGGTCCCCGTCGCAATATCAAGCACCCGCCCATGTTCCGGCACCTGCAATTGGGCAACCGCAAATCGACGCCATCGCCGGTCGATTCCGAACGACAGCAAACGGTTGAGCAAATCATAGCGCGGGGCGATATTGTCGAACATCTGCCGGACGCTGCGACCCTTGTCGGTAAGCTTGAACATAGGGGACAACTCCTGAGAATTATGTGCACTTTAGACGGTCCATCTCCGGTGCACGGTTCTAACATGAAGTCCCGATCCGGACCAGCAAAAAGTGCCCGTTCCTATCAGCCAACAAGGGATACCCGATGAGTGATACCCACAGCGTTTCGACAGGAGAAATCCCGATGCCTCAACCTACCCGTTCTCCACTGCTGGTCACCGCCGCAATCATAAAACGCAACGACCTGTTCCTGATTACTCGACGTCCCCAGAACAAACCGCACCCCGGCCTCTGGGAATTCCCCGGGGGCAAGATCGATCTGGATGAATCACCCGAACAGGCCCTCACAAGAGAGCTCCGGGAGGAGATCGGCGTCGACACTTCCATAGGTTCTATCTGCCATGTTGTCTACCATCGCTACGACTGGGGGCCAGTCCTGATCCTCGCATATTACGCGCAGATCACAGCCGGCGCTATCCAACATATCGATATCGATGCCCACCACTGGGCCACACCCGACGAAATGCTCTCGTTGCCCTTTCTCCCTGCCGACCAACCGATCATAGAACGGCTTAAACAGAAGCACTGAGCAAGCGATCACCAGCCTCAACACATCCCGCCCCTCAATGAAAACAAAAAACGTTCACTTGCAACCGCAATTTCGCCTGATAGACTTCTAGCACGTTCCAGCAAAACAGGGTAACACAGTCTGTCTCGAGCACAGCTAAATGACCACAACAGGGTATTTTTTGCCCGGTGACAGAACCTGAAGGGTCAACCATGGGGCGTGACGGATTCGCACAACAATAAAACAGCTTTATTCTAAAAGTAAAACACCTACACATTATAACGCAAAAAATACCCACATTATCCGTGGTATTTTCTACCCTAAAGTGCGCCAGACGAGAACTGCCAAAAGAAGCAAGCAAGACCCAAAGTACTATAATGTTTAGGTTTTGATAGTTTGTTATTTTTAATAATATTTATAATTGACAGAGATAAAACACTGTATTATTTTTTCTCAAACGAGGCGAAATGAATAGTCATTTTATTATAGAGAGCCAACACGGCATAAAGAGGAGCGCTTTTTTGACCCGACGTCAAAAGGAATCATATTCGATCCAATCCGTCGACAACGCCCTCGATGTCCTCGAAGCTCTGTGCGATGGAGGCGACGAGGTTCGCATCTCGCAGTTGAGCGAGCGCCTCAGCATGAACAAGACCAGCATCTTCAGATTACTGGCAACCTTTGAGAACAGAGGGTACGTCGAAAAAGAACAGCGTTCCGGGAAGTATCGGCTCGGCATCTCAGCCTACGAAATGGGACAAAAGTTTTTACTGCGCATGGCCCTGTTGAGAAAGGCCAAGCCGGTCATGGAAAAGCTGGCCCGCCAGTGCAACGAGGCCGTTTACCTTGCCGTCCCCAGCGGTGACGAAATCCTCCTGCTCGACATGGTTGACACCGTACAGCAGGTCAAGATCGTCCCCCTGATCGGAACACGCCACTCCATGAACAGCACCTCAGCCGGACGAGTCATCCTGGCCCATGGAGATACACGTCGCAGCAAAGAACATGGCAGCATCGATCAAGACCTGATCGCGATCAAAGCCGCCGGAGCCAGCATCGACAGAAACACCCTAGGAGAGGGGATCACCTCTCTGGCAACACCGCTGATGAATGCCCAGGACATGGTGCCGGGCAGCCTGTGCATTATAGGACCGGAGTTCCGACTTTCTCAGGACAAAGTCCAAAACGAACTCCTTCCGAGCCTCATCGAGGCAGGAGTCATCATCTCATCAAAGATGGGATACGTTGGGCACTTTATCAACAAAGAGAACGCCCAATAACAAAAACAGGTCATTGAGCGGAAAGGAGGGTTATGAACACCACCATATTTCAAGGTTTTGCACTCTAAGCTGTAGACCGAGATTTTTTCGTTACTGGTTTCTCAGGAAACCGACCTTTTAAGAGAGAGAGGAGGCACTTTATGCAACACGACAGCCAAGCATACTGGAAGGCGACACTGGGCCTGATCAGAAACGTTCTGATCGTGTGGTTCGTTGTATCCTACGGCTTCGGAATCCTGCTGGCGCCGATGCTTAACAACATCAGCCTGGGCGGCTACCCCCTCGGGTTCTGGTTTGCCCAGCAGGGTTCAATCTATGTTTTCGTCGCACTCATCTTCTTCTATGCCAAGCAGATGGGTAAAATTGACGAAAAATTTGATGTTCACGAAGATTAAGGAGGAGCGACGATATGAGTCTTCAAGGAATTACCTATTTAGTCGTTGGGATAACCTTCGCACTATATATTGGCATCGCCCTCTGGGCACGCGCAGGCAGCACTAAAGAATTTTACGTAGCCGGTGGCGGCGTTCACCCCGTCCTCAACGGTATGGCCACCGGCGCCGACTGGATGTCAGCAGCCTCCTTTATCTCCATGGCCGGCCTGATCGCCAACATGGGCTACGGCGGCGGCCTGTTCCTGATGGGATGGACCGGCGGCTACGTCCTTCTGGCGATGCTGCTGGCACCTTACCTGCGGAAGTTCGGAAAGTTTACCGTCCCGCAGTTTGTCGGTGACCGCTTCTATTCCAAAGGCGCAAGCACCGTAGCCGTTATCTGTCTGCTGGCGGCATCTCTGACCTACATCATCGGCCAGATGACCGGCGTCGGCGTTGCGTTCTCCCGCTTCTTAGGCGTTTCGAACTCAACCGGTATCTTCATCGGTATGGGTATCGTCTTCATGTACGCCGTTTTCGGTGGCATGAAAGGGATCACCTACACCCAGGTCGCTCAGTACTGCGTCCTGATCCTCGCCTACACCGTCCCAGCGATCTTCATCTCCCTGCAGCTGACCGGCAACCCGCTGCCACAGCTTGGCCTGGGCTCCAACATGGCCGGAACCGACGTTGCACTGCTGACCAAACTCGACCAGGTTGTCACCGATCTGGGTTTCGGCAAGTACACGACCATGACTCGCCTGAGCACCCTGAATATGTTCGTCTACACCGTCTCCCTGATGATCGGTACCGCAGGCCTGCCGCACGTTATCGTTCGTTTCTTTACCGTTCCCAAGGTTAAGGACGCGCGTTCCTCGGCCGGTTGGGCACTGGTCTTCATTGCCATCCTTTACACCACGGCTCCTGGCGTTGCCGCCATGGCTCGCCTTAACCTGCACAACACCGTTAACCCCGCCGTCATGAGTGGTGGCGACCTGTTTTCCGCTGAAAACAGCATCAAGTACGAAGACCGCCCCGACTGGATGAAGCGTTGGGAGGTCACCGGCCTGCTCAAGTTCGCTGACAAAAACGGCGACGGCCGCATCCAGTACTACAACGACAAGACAAGCAACCAGGCGGTTCTCGACAAAGCCGCAGCTGCTGGATGGACTGGCAGTGAGCTGAGCGTCAACCGTGACATCATGGTTCTCGCAAATCCGGAAATCGCCCTGTTGCCAAACTGGGTTATCGCCCTGGTCGCAGCCGGTGGTCTCGCTGCCGCCCTGTCGACTGCAGCCGGTCTGCTGCTCGCTATCTCCTCGGCAATCTCCCACGACCTGCTCAAAGAAAAGTTCATGCCTGACCTGAGCGATAAAGGCGAGCTGATGGCCGGCAAGATCGCCATGGCATGCTCGATCATGTTGGCAGGCTACTTAGGACTCAATCCCCCCGACTTCGCAGCCGGAACTGTCGCCATCGCCTTCGGGTTGGCGGCCAGCTCAATCTTCCCGGCGCTGATGCTCGGCATCTTCAGCAAAACGATGAACAAAGAAGGCGCGATTGCTGGTATGCTGTCTGGTCTCGGCATCACTATGCTGTACGTCTTCGCCCACAAAGGAATCTTCTTCATCAAGGGAACCTCCTTCCTGGGTCTGTTCGGTGGCGAAGCGAACTTCTTCCTGGGCATTGAGCCGAACGCCTTCGGTGCGATCGGTGCCATTGTGAACTTTGCAGTCGCCTTCGGTGTCAAGAGAATGTTCCCCGCGCCTCCGGAAGAGATCGTCCATCTGGTCGAAAGCGTCCGCATCCCGCGCGGTTCTAAAGAAATCGGTGGTGCCCACTAAGGGATAACTCCCGCTTGTATGTGATCGCGAGATCAATTCGCCCCGCCAGCCGAGCTGGCGGGGTTTTTTTCAAAAAATTGCGTTGTGGGTCTCATACGTGTCGGCTATAAAGTAATTCCAGAATATTATCCCCAAACCAGCCGGAGTCTTTTTATGCATATCAGCCTTGTCATCACCTGGATACTGTTTCTCGCGCTCTTCCCCATGGCTTTCTTCTGGCTGCGCCGCGCCTGGCGGATTTTAAAACTGAAGGACTATTCAGAGGTTGCACTTAAACGGGGCGAAACCCCGGCCGACCCGGCAAGATGGGCACCCTACACCGGCGCTGTTAATCTGGCGGCCGGAGCAGTTGCCGTCATCACCATCATCGGCGTTCTGCTGGCACTGCTCTCCTACGAAACATGGAGCGCAATGGTTGGCGTAACACTGTGGATGAAGGTCTTTGCTGATTTCGTCATCAGCCGACAGGCCCACCCGTTCCAATTCGGCAAAAACAAAAAAGCGGCGCAGGCCAAAGAGGGATAGCCTGTCGCGCGCCATCAGCACTCCTCGTACTTCCGTTTCAACCCTGCCTTGTGGTAGGATCAACAGACCTGTCAGGGGAAGCATCGACCAAGACATCTTCCGCCAGAACCGGACTATCTCTTACAGAAGCAGGGGAACGCGATGGGACTGATCAAACGACTGCGGGACACTGAACCGTTCTCTCATCTTCCTGAAGAGCTTTTTGCCGCATTCAACGATGCGGCCATCACCGAACGCTTTCCTGCCCACACCCACATATTCAATCAGCACGATCCCCCCACGGGGTATCTTTACATCATAAAAACCGGCCTCGTCGAAATCGTCGCTCTGACGCCGGGAGGTGTAGAGATGGTGGTCGACTACCGCAAGGAAGGCTCCTTCTTTGGCGGCACCCCGGTATTTACCAAGGAGGACTATACCGCTGGCGCGCGAACCGTCCGCGACACAGAGTGCTATCTGATCCCCGAAGCCCTGCTCGCCGAAGCCGCCCAGGCTCACCCGCAACTGACCGAATATTTCACCAAGGCGATCTTTTCACGAGTCCGTAGCCTCTACTCCGACATGGTCAGCGACCACAGCGACAAAGCGCTGACTCAGATGGAGGCCTATCCGTTTAAAAAACGGCTCTCCGAAATCATGTCCGCACCTGCCGAAACCTGTCGCCCCGACACCCCCGTCCGCGACATTGCCCTGCGCATGATCCAGCGAGGAATTGGCGCCATTCTGGTGTGCGACGACAACAAGCGCCCCACAGGTATCGTCACCGAGCGTGACCTGGTGGCGAAAGTCCTCGCCCGAGAACATGTCGACTGCAAATCATCGGTCGCCGCGGACGTCATGACTGAAAATCCGCACACCATGTCGCCCGAGACCTACATGTACGAAGCCACCACCTTTATGATGGGGCACAAGATCAAGCACATGCCGGTGCTGGATCAAGGCGAAGTTGTCGGCATCGTCACCCTGCAGGATCTGATGCGGTACCGCAGCCAGAAGTCGATGCTGCTGGTCGGCAGCGTCAAAGACGCCCGCACGATCGATGCGCTGGCAAAAGCCCGCAGCGAAATCGTCAAGGTCGCCAGAGCACTGATGAGCGAAACCCGTTCCCCCTTTGAGACAATGGAGATCCTCTCCTATATCCACCACCGCATCCAGCACCGCTGCTACGAAATCATCCTCGACGAAATGGCGGCCGAAGGGCAGACCCCACCCGACATCCGCCACTGCTTCATCATCATGGGCAGCGGCGGGCGAAAAGAGATGCTACTGGGGCCGGATCAGGACAACGGATTTATCTACGAAAACTTCCCCGACGAGCGGCAGGAGGAGGTCGACGCCTTCTTCGTTCCCTTTGCAGAGCGGCTCGTCACCGCCCTCGATCAGATCGGCTACCCGCTCTGCCAGGGCAAGGTCATGGCCAACAACCCCCTTTGGCGTGGACGACTCAAAGAGTGGCAGAGCCGGATCGCGGACTGGATCAACACCCCGGAGCCGCAAAAGGTCCGCTACTCAACGATCTTCTTCGACTTCATGCCGCTGATCGGCGAAGCCTCGCTGTGTCAGGACCTGCGCGATATCGTCCACCAGGCAATCCGCAAAATGCCGCTGTTCCTCTACTACATGATGGAGCTCGACTTTAAACACAAGGTCCCGGTCGGCCTGCTCGGTCGCTTCACCCTCGAAAAGGGCGAGCATCACAAGGGGCAGCTGTCGATCAAACAGACGGGCAGCATCTTTATCGTCGACTGCATCCGCATGTTTCTCCTGGAAAAACAGCTCGACGCGACCACAACGATCGAGCGGCTCGAGGAACTGGTCAAGCTCAACGTCTTTACCCAGGAGACCGCCGAGCATATCAAAGCGGCCTTTGAGGCCTTTACCTATCTGCGGCTGCGCAATGAGATCTCCTTGATCGATCAGGGCAAGCCGCCCTCCCACTACCTCGACCCATACGCGCTGACCAAGAACGAACAGGATCTGCTCCGCGAGGCCTTCCGCGCGGCCAGCAAACTCCAGGATTCGACCAAGCGCCACTTCAACGTCGGTTAGTCGGTCCCGATGTCTTCCCCAAAGGACAGCATTCTGCCGCGGCTGCGTTCCCTCGCCCTGGTCGCCCTGCTGATAAGCAGTGCCGCTCTGATCAGCTCCTGCAGTGAGCTGGGGTATTACCTGCAGGCCGCCGGCGGCCATATGCAGGTCATCGCTCATCGCGAGCCGATTGCCGACCTGCTGACACAGGCCGACACCCCGCCGGAGTTAAAAGAAAAGCTGACCACCATCCGCAACATCCGGCGCTTTGCCAGCGACGATTTAGGGCTGCCCGAAAATGGCAGTTATCAGAGCTATGTCGCCCTCGACCGCCCCTACGTCGTCTGGAACGTCGTCGCCACCCCCGAATTTTCTCTCACGCCACGCACCTGGTGTTTCCCGATCGCCGGCTGCGTCAGCTATCGTGGTTACTTTAACCGTCAGGACGCTGAAGAATTTGCTGCAGGCCTGCGCCAGGAAGGATACGACACCATCGTCTCCGGGGTCCCTGCCTACTCCACTCTCAGCTGGTTTGACGACCCCGCCCTCAGCACCTTCAGCAGTTGGCCCACCAGCTCTGTTGCCCGACTGATCTTTCATGAACTGGCACACCAAAAGCTCTATCTGCCGGACAGCTCCGCATTCAACGAATCTTTTGCCACAGCCGTCGAACTGACCGGTACCGAGCGCTGGCTCTCCCGGTTCGGGAGCGACGCAGACCGTCAGCAACACCAGCTGCGGCTTGAGCGAGAACAGCAATTTCATGCCCTGACCGCCGTAACCCGGCAGCAACTCGAAGACCTGTACCGCAGCAAACAGGGCAGCACACAAAAGAAACAAAACAAGGAGAGGATTTTTACAGCGCTGAAAGAGGACTATCAGCAACTCAAGGAACAGTGGGGCGGCTATTCAGGATATGACCGCTGGTTCGACACCATTAACAACGCGAAATTCGCCGCAATCAACACCTACCATCGCTGGGTTCCGGCCTTCCGGCAGATCCTCAAGGACGCCGATGACGATCTGCTGATTTTTTACCGGCACTGCGCGGAGCTGAGCCGGCAGAGCGATGCCGAACGCACCAGACTCCTGGAGCAGCTCATCACCCCACAGCTCGACGCCGAAGCCCCTGCCGCACCGGCAGCACGCGAGAGATCGTCATGAGTGTTCAACTGACCGTTCTCTGCGAAAACAGCGTCACCAGTCCGACCGGTCTGATCGGTGAGCATGGATTTGCCTGCCATCTGCGCACCGAACAGGGCAATTTTCTGTTCGACACCGGCAGCGGCCTCGGACTGGAGAATAACGCCCGTTTGCTGGGCATCGACCTGCGACAGCTCACCGGAGTCATCCTCAGCCACGGCCACGCCGACCACAGCGGAGGACTCACGCAGCTCCTTCGCCACAGCGGCCCGATCGACGTCTACGCTCATCCCGACATCTTCAAACCCCGGCTCAGTTGCTCGGCCGCAGAAGAACGGCAGATCGGCCTGCCGCATACGCGGACAGAACTCGAAGCGCTCGGTGCCCGGTTTCACTTAAGTCGCTCTCCCCAACAGCTGGCTCCGGGGTTGATCCTCTCCGGGGAGATCCCGCGCCGAACCGATTTCGAAAGCGGCGACCCCAACCTCTGCTGTCGCTCCCCGCAGGGAGTTCTCCACTCCGACCCTATCGATGACGATCTGTCGCTCTTTGTCCAGACCGATCGCGGGCTATCGGTCCTGCTCGGCTGCGCCCACGCAGGGCTGATCAACATCCTCGACCAGGCACAGGCACTGCTCTCACCCGACAATATTCACTGCGTTGCAGGCGGCACCCATCTGATGTTTGCCGATGACGCGCGACTGCGGCAGACCCTGCACTACCTCGACAGGTACCAGATCGACAGATTCGGGGCTGCTCACTGCACCGGGCTGCAGCAGGCCACCCGCCTGGCGGCACACTTTCAGGACAGATTCTTTTTCGCGGCCGCAGGCACCAGGATTACGGTCTAATCATCCCCGGGCGCAGCAGGTATTCTCAGCCGCTCGACAAGCACCTCGGCAATATCTTTTGCCCCGATCTGTCCCTGCGCTCCTGTCCCCTTGATTCCATCTTCAAACATGGTCAGACAAAAGGGACAGCTCGACACCAGCACCGCTGCTTCCGTATCGAGGGCCATCTCAACTCGCGCCTGATTGATCCGCTGGCCGAGGGTCTCTTCTGCAAGAATACGCCCACCACCCGCACCGCAACAGAACGACTGATCTTTACTTCTGGTCATCTCGACCGTCCGGCCGCCGACTCGGTGTAAGATCTCGCGCGGCGCACTGTAGATATCGTTATGACGTCCAAGGTAGCAGGAGTCGTGATAGGTACAGTCAAGTGGCTCAGTTCGTAGCGGCAGACGGTCCTCATTCAGCAGACGGCGTAGAAACTGCGTGTAATGCTCAACCTCTGCGGTAAAACCGAGTTCGCGATAATCCTTGCTCAGGGTGTTAAAACAGTGTGGACAACCCGTCACCACCGTTTCGATCCCATATGCCGTCATCCGTTCAACATTTTCGGTCGCCAGGGTCTGATAGAGATATTCATTACCCATCTTGCGCATCGGTTCACCACAACATTTTTCTTCTTTACCGAGGATACCGACCTTGACCCCTGCAGCGTGACAGAGCTGGACGAAGGCCTTCGCTACTCTGATGTTGCGGCTGTCAAAGGACGCATAACAGCCGACAAAATAAAGGATATCGACGTCCTGATCCTCAGCAAGCGTCTTGACTCCTGACTCAACCGCCCAATCCCCACGACTCGCATAACCGGCCCCCAGCGGGTTGCCGTTGACCTCGGTATGCTCCATCGCCGTCATCACTTCTTCACCGGGGAAATCCCCTTTCATCAGCACCTGATGGCGTCGCATCTCGACGATCTTATTGACGTGTTCAATGCTGACTGGACAGATATCCTGACAGGCAAGACAGGTGGTACACGACCAGAGGACATCGGTGCTGACCGTTTCTATCAGGTTCAGTTGTGGATCGTTAAACGCGACATCACCAATCTGATTAACAAGCCGCATCGGCGACAGAGGTTTACTGGTATGCAAGGCAGGACAGCGCTGATCACAGCGCTGGCAGAGGGTGCAGGCATCAGCGTCCAGCAGATCTTTCCAACGTAAATCCGTGACCTGTCCGGCTCCGAAGCTCTCGACCTGTTCATCCTCAAGATTGAGGGATACCAAGCGGCCACGGGGGCCGAGATCGGCAAAAAATGAGTTACTGCTGGCGGTGAGGAGATGACGCAGCTTACTGTAGGGGATCAGGACGATAAACACCATCACCAGAACGAAATGGAGCCACCAGTTGTAGAGGTGAAGGCTCCGCAGGGTCTGTTCGCCGAGGGGAGCGAGCAGGTGAGAAACCAGCAGCCCGACCGGCGACCAGAGAGAGAGCATCGTCCCCTGCTCCGTCACCGCCATGCGCGCCCCCTCGATGACAAACCCGCCACACAGAATCGCCAGCAACAGCACGAGAACAATGGCATCATCGGGACGACCTTCAAGATCGCCCTTGCGCAGCAGGTAGCGCCGAACTCCCAAACCGGTCAACATGACAATTGCCATCAGGCCAGCCAGATCGAGGACCAGAGAAAAGATCAGATAAAATGACCCGGTCAGAAAGCGGATATCGAACAATGGTGCGGTCAGATCGGCCTGCAGCGCAACCAGGCATGTGCCGACGAACAGCAGGGCAAAACCCCAGAAGAACAGGGCATGCCCGACACCGGCAGTCGTCATCCGCCGGACCTTACGCTGCGACAGGACATCCCCAAGCAACAGAAGAAACCGCCGCCCCGGCTGATCAAACCGACCCAGCGGCCTGGCGCGTCGATAAAGCTTGATCCGCAGCCATATGGCATTGACCAGTACCGCCATAACCGCGAGGGTCACAAGATATATCGGCAGCAGCGTTGCCGCACCCCGTCCGACATTCCAGTAGATTTCCCGGGTCCATTCCATCACATCTTCCCCTGTCGTAACCAGTTGATATCCAAGTATCGCCGCAAAGAGGAATCCCCTTGACCTCATCCGCGACACATGCCAGAAGAGAGCAACCTCAAATTATACGGAGCGACCTCCATGCTGCAATTCAACATCGACCAGAATCGTTGTACCTGCTGCGGCCAATGCGCAGTCGACTGCCCCCTTAATGTCATCACCCTCGACGAAGGGTTCCCCCGGATCAGACCCAACCGAGATACGGCCTGCATCAAATGCCAGCACTGCCTGGCCATCTGCCCCACCGCAGCACTTTCAATCCTCGGTCACAGCCCGGAGACGAGCCGGCCGACCCTCGGAACATTCCCCAACGCCGACCAGCTGGAACAGCTGATCAAGGGGCGTCGTTCGGTGCGCCATTACAAACCCGACAATCTCCCTGCAACTCTGATTCAACGACTCGTCGATGTCGCCTGCCACGCCCCCACCGGAGTCAACCGTCAGCAGGTCCAATTCAGCATCATAGACGACAGACAGGCGCTGGTTCAATTCCGAGAACACACCTATCTCAAGCTGCAAGAGCTGATCACAGCGGGCAAACTTCCGAAAAAAAGAAAAAGATTTGAATTGTTCACATCGCTCTGGTTCGACTCCGGGATCGACGTCCTGTTCCGGAACGCGCCACATCTGGTCGTAACCTCGGCACCGGAAACCTGCCCGACCCCCCACCAGGACAGCTTGATCGCCCTGTCGTATTTTGAACTGTACGCCCAAAGCCTCGACATCGGTACAATCTGGAACGGGCTGGTCACATGGACCATCGATGAGCTGGTTCCCGAACTACAGCACCGGCTAAAAATCCCCCCGGACAACACCCTCGGCTACGTGATGGGCTTTGGCGCGCCGGCTGTCAATTATCACAGAACCGTAGAGCAACGTACCGCAAACCTCGTCAGAGTCACCGGCTGATCAGGCCGGGTTCAAGCCAGCAGACGGGCGGCATTGACGGTCAACATCGCAGAAAATTTCTGCAGCAACGGCGACGACAGATTCCAGCAGTGCCAGTACAGCGCAACAGCTTCAAACCGCTCAGCGCACAGATCAACCAGCACATCAGACTGCAACAGGTCCCTTGACTGCCAATCCGGCACCATCCCGTAGCCGTACCCCCTGCGGATCATCTCCAGAAACTGCTCCGGTGAAGGCACATAGTGGATGACAGAAAACGGGTCCTTCGTTCCGACAACGCGCTGCACAAAGCGGTGATGCAGCATGTCCTTGCGGTTGAAGATCACCGCGGGCGCCTGCTGCACCGATTCACCGGTCAGTCCATCTGCAAACCAGCGCGTTTTAAATGCGGGTGTCGCCAGTAACCGGTACCGCATCTCTCCCAGCGACTGCACACGGCAGCCCTGAATCGATGCCGCGTGATCGCTGATACAACCGACCACCGTTCCCGCCTTGAGAAAATGGTGGGTCTGCTCCTGATCATCAACCCACAGATCGAGCAAGACCTCCCCCTGTGCGCACATTTCACCGATTGCCGGCAAAAACCAGCTCGCCAGACTATCGGCATTGATCCCGATCGCCAGACGGGTCGGGGCATCGCTGGCCGGATCGCCCAGGGTCGACTCCAGATCCCCTTCGAGTAATTTGACCTGATGAAAATGTTTCACCAGCTGGGCACCGGCGGCGGTGGGTCGTGGAGGTGCGGTTCGAGACAGGAGGATCTTTCCTAAGCGGTCCTCAAGCAGTCGCACCCGCTGTGAAACAGCCGACTGGGTCAGACACAGAACCTGGGCGGCTTTTTCGAACCCGCCCTGTTCAACAACTGTCGCCAGCGCAAGAAGGAGCTTGTAATCGATCATAGCCCATTATTAGCAAAGCTAATGCCTCAATGGAAATATTAATTTTACTCACAGAGCAATCACCCATAGAGTGCAGCAAAACCCTCAACTGGAGCTGCGCTATGTTTCTTCCTTTTTCCAAGGGCTTTGCCATCGGCGGTGGTCTGATCGTTGCGATCGGTGCCCAGAACGCATTCGTGCTCTCTCAGGGCGTACGCCGCAACCGCCCCTTGTTGATTGCGCTGATCTGCGCGTGCTGCGATGCCGTGCTGATTCTGCTGGGTGTCACCGGAGTCGGAAACGCCGTTGCAAACAGTCCGCTCCTGACGCAAGCCGCCATCTGGGGCGGCGTACTGTTCCTCGCATACTATGGCTGCAGCGCGTTTCATGCCGCATGGCGTGGCCACAGCATGAACACCACCGACGACCCGCTGCAAACCCGCGGTGCGCTGATCACCGCCACCTTGGCGGTGACCCTGCTCAACCCCCACGTCTACCTCGACACCATTTTCCTGCTCGGCAGCATCAGCACTCAGCTGGACGGCAGTCAGCGACCGATCTTCGCCTGCGGGGCAATATCGGCGTCGTTTCTGTGGTTCTTTCTCCTCAGCTACGGTGCAGGACTGCTGGCGCCCCTGTTCAGAAAAAAAAGCGCCTGGCGCATTCTCGACGGCTGTGTCGGGCTGATCATGTGGGGCTTTGCGCTGTCGCTGCTGACCAGCCAGATCGCCCCGGATGTCCTCGCCATCAGTGCCCCCTGAACCGACAAACACTCGCAAACCCAGCCCGTCGATGTTAAGCTGTCTCCAGAACTCTCAAGGAGCAGCTGATGATCCGTGGTATGGCGATTCTTCTCACATTTCAGGCAGGGGGCAAGCTGATCAGCTCGGCACTGGGCCTCCCCTTTCCGGGCAGCGTCATCGGCATGGTCTTGCTGCTAGTCGCGCTGCGTTTCGAATGGATACGGCTCGACTGGATCGAACAGGCCGCAGAACTACTCCTCAGCCACCTTGCCCTGTTTTTTGTCCCCGCCGGTGTCGGCGTTATGGTGTACACCGATGTGCTGGCCAACGAATGGCTGCCAATTTTGGCCGCAACAGTCGTCAGCACCTTTGTTGTCATGGCTGTCACCGGCAAACTGGCTGACCGACTCGAAAAGAAGACCGCAGCCGATGACTGATTTTCTGCAAACACCGCTGTTCGGCATCGTCCTCACCATCGGCGCCTTTGCCCTGGCGCAATGGCTCTATCAACGTACCCGCATGGTGTTTCTCAACCCCGTGCTGGTCGCTATCGTCGCCGTTATCCTCCTCTTGAGCGCCGCAGATATCCCTTATTCCTCCTACGCGCACGGCGGCGATATCATCCTGTTTCTCCTTGGCCCCTCGGTCGTCGCCCTTGCGGTCCCGCTCTACCAGCGGCGGCAGGACATTGCGCGCCGCAAAAACGTTATCCTCATCGGTATTTTTTTCGGAGCGCTGGCATCCATCGTCTCGGCCTGCGGAATCGGCTGGCTCCTTGGCGGCAGCCCTGACGTTGTCCTTGCCCTCTCGCCGAAATCGGTGACCACCCCCATCGCCATCAGCATCATCGAAAACTTGGGCGGCGTGGTTCCGCTGACCGCCGCGACGGTGGTCCTGACCGGCTGTCTGGGTGGGGTTTGCGGACCGGAATTCTGCCGCCTGATCGGGGTCCGATCTCCGGTCGCTGTCGGCCTGGCGGTAGGAACGGCAGCCCACGGCATCGGCACCGCGCGGATGATGGAGATCGACCGACTCTCCGGAGCGGTCGCCGGTCTCGCGATCGGTCTCAACGGCCTGTTCACGACCTTTCTTCTGCCCCTGCTGATGCTCTTTTTCCGCGGATAGTCCACCCGTCTCTGAGCGATCGGAGGCAGAACAACCATACGCCCAGACATCAAGCGAAGATCTCGCCAAGCCGCTTTGCGCGATAGCTGAAGATATCGTCGAGCATCTTTTCCACCCACAGCGCATGCACCAACTCACCGGCAAACCAGAACGGCAGCAGATAACTGACCCGATCGACCATCCGGGTCTGATCTGCGCTGATCGCTTCAAGCCGGTGCTGGTGATGCCAGAGGCGGTAGGGGCCGAGCCGCTGTTCATCAACAAAATACTCCCCCTCACGGATATGGGTGATCTCTGTCACCCAGTTCTGCCAACCAAGCATCGGAATTTTAATCCGGTATTGAATCATCAACCCTTCATGCATCGTCTCCGGCAAGGAGCTGACGATCTGAAACTGAAGGTCCGCGGGTGTCAGTTCATTAAGGTTGGCCGGGGTGGACATAAAGGCCCACAGTTTCTCCCGACCGACATTGAGGGTGATGTCGCGCTCGAGGATATGCATCGCATGTCTCCTGCAATCAATCATGAACAGATTGAGTCATCATTATCCCATTTTCTTTTCGGGCCACAATCGTCAGACGAACAATTCCTGTTAGCATTATTGGTAGCTCCCCTTGCTTCAGGAGATCACAATGACTAAAGAAACGATCCGGATCGGCATCAGCTCATGCCTGCTCGGCGAAAAAGTCCGCTTCGACGGCAGCCACAAACTCGACCGCTTTCTCACCGAAACCCTGGGCCGCTACGTCGAATATGTTCCGGTCTGTCCTGAAGTCGAACTCGGGCTGCCAACCCCGCGGGATACCCTGCGCCTGGCGGGAACGATCGACGATACACGGCTGGTGTTTTCGAAGAGCGGGCAGGACATCACCGCAGAGATGACCGCATGGGCACAAAAACGGGTTGAACAACTCGAAAAAGAGGAATTGAGCGGATTTATCTTCAAATCAAAATCACCCAGCAGTGGCATGGAGAGGGTGCGACTGTATGACCGTAACGGGGTGCCACAAAAAAGAGGAATCGGCCTGTTCGCCAGGATTTTCATGGAACACTTTCCGCTGCTCCCCGTCGAAGAGGACGGTCGCCTCCACGACCCGCGCCTGCGGGAAAATTTTATCGAAATCATCTTTGCGCTGCGTCGCTGGCGAACCAGTCTCAAACAGGGAAAATCGGCCAGGCATCTGGTCGATTTTCACACTCGTCACAAGCTGCTGCTGATGGCGCACAGCCCGGACATTTATCGCCAGACAGGCAAGCTGGTGGCCCGCAGCGGAGAGCTGGAGACGACGACCCTCTACACCGACTATCTTGCCCTGCTGATGAAGGGGCTAAGGCTGCGCTGTACGGTGGCGAAGCACGTCAACGTCCTGCAGCACATCTTCGGCTATTTCAAAAAACAGCTCAGCAGCGACGAAAAGCAGGAGGTCCTCAGCATCATCGACAGTTACCGCAACCACCAGCTGCCCCTGATTGTGCCAATCACGCTGCTGAATCATTTTGTGCGGAAATACCAGCAGAAGTATCTGCAAAAACAAGTCTACCTCAACCCGCACCCTATCGAGCTGAAGTTGCGCAACCATGTCTGAGGTCCCGGCAGCCCGATTGCGGACACTGAACGATCGTCCGCTCAATCCCGACGGCAACTATGTGCTCTACTGGATGACCGCATTCCGGCGGCCGTTTTACAACTTCGCCCTGCAACGGGCGGTCGCTCGGGCCACAGCCCTCGGCAAGCCACTGCTGATCCTCGAGACGCTGCGCTGCGACGCCCCCTACGCCAACGACCGGCTGCACAAGTTCGCCCTGCAGGGGATGGCTGACAATGCCGCTCACTTTGCGCAGACCCGCGCATGCTACTACCCCTTCATCGAAACCGCGCAACACAGCGGCGAAGGATTGCTTGAAAACCTGTCGGCATCGGCCTGCCTGGCGATCGCCGACGACCACCCCGGCTGTTGCTATCCGCAAAGGCTCGACGCTGCGGCGCAAAACCTCAGCGCACGACTCGAAGCGGTGGACAGCAACGGGCTGATGCCGATACGAAACACCGACCAGGTGTTCGCCACCGCTTACGCTTTCAGGCGCTTTCTCCAGAAAGAGCTGCCGCGCCACCTGTTTGACGTCCCCCTCCACGACCCGCTGCGTGACGTGATACTTCCCCCTTTAGAGAGCATCCCCGCACCGATCGCCCAGAAGTGGCCCGTGTGTACAGAACAGCTCACATCTCCGGCGCAGACCCTCGCCAACCTCCCCATCGATCACGCCATTGCCCCCGTTGCCGAACGGGGCGGCTGGCGGCAGGCAGAGAACGACCTCCAGCGCTTTATCAGCGAGCGCCTGCCCCACTATCTACTGCGCAGTGAACCGGACAGACAGGTGTCCAGCGCACTCTCCCCCTATCTGCGTTTCGGTCATATATCTGCGCACCAGATCGTCGCCCAGCTGTTGGACCACGAAAACTGGACCATCGACCGGTTGTCTCTCGAGACCAGAGGGAAAAAGAGTGGCTGGTGGGGATTGAGCGCGCCGGCAGAAGGGTTTCTCGATGAACTGATAACCTGGCGTGAGGTCGGCTTCAACGCCGCCTGCCACCTGCCCGGATATGACCGGTACGACACGTTGCCGACCTGGGCCCGCGCCACCCTGGCTGATCATCGCGACGATCTAAGGCCCTACCGTTACGAGATGGATCAGTTCGTACAGGCGCAGACCCATGATCCGCTATGGAACGCGGCACAGACGCAACTGATCCGTGAAGGACGAATACAGAACTACCTGAGGATGTTGTGGGGAAAGAAAATCTTAGAATGGAGCCCTGACGCCCAAACCGCTCTGCAGACCATGTTGGCCCTGAACGATAGCTACGCCCTTGACGGTCGCGATTCCAACTCAATCAGTGGAATCTTCTGGTGTCTCGGTCGCTACGACCGCGCCTGGGGCCCGGAACGACCCATCTTCGGGAAAATCCGCTATATGTCCTCTGAAAACACCGCGCGTAAATTCAACGTCAAAAACTACCTGAAACGGTACACACCGTAACATCAGGAGAACGGTCGCGTAACTTTGACGAGACGCCCGGAGCGGACCACCGGTCAGCAGGGATGCCCTCCGGCAAGCCATGGACCATTTCCTCAGCATCGATCGTCATCAACTCCGTGATGTTCTAATATCGGCCACAATATCGGCATCGACAGAGCGCAAATGCAGATCGCGCTGCGGAAACGGAATCTGGATGTCTGCGTCGCGAAAGCGTGCGTCGATCCGTTGCAGAAGCTCACTTTTGATCCGCGGCCGCCCATCGATATTGCCGATCCAGACCCGCAGTTCAAAATCGAGAGAACTCGCTCCAAAGGCAACAAAGATCGGCGAAGGGGCGGGATCGGTCAGGACATCCGGATGCGCCGTCGACACCTCGGTCAGGATCTGCAGTACATCATCGACAGGGGAGCCATAGGCGACCCCGACCGCGATAACCACCCGTACCCGTCGGGTCGAAAGGGTCCAGTTGGTGACCTTCTGTGAAATCATCTGCGCGTTAGGAACGATCAACTCCGACTGATCGAGAGTCTCAACAATGGTCGAACGCAGGCCGATGTATTTCACCGTACCGTACTCACCATCAACCAGAATACCGTCGCCGACTTTGATCGGCCGTTCAAACAGCAGGATGATCCCGGACAAAAAGTTATTGACGATGTCTTGAAGCCCGAAGCCGATCCCCACCCCCAATGCCCCGAGAATTACCACAAAATGTTGCAGATTCATGCCCAGGACACTCAGAGCCACCAAAACGCCGACCAGAATGACTCCGTAGTGAATCAGTCGTTTGATCGCATCCAGAACCCCGCGATCAACTGATTCACGATAAAAAATCTGCGTCTCGCACACAGTTTGTAACAACCACGAAATCTGACTGGCACCGTAAAGGGCGGCAATCCCCAAAAGCACCATCTGCATAGTGATATGATTGGGCCCCACCATAAGCTCGGCACGAGACAACGCAACCCAAACCTCACTGGAACTGTCAAAAACACGCCACACCGGCAACAGATGCAGTAGCGCGTAGAAGTAGACGATTATTCCGAACAATCGTTCAAGCCGGCTGGCCGCTTCTTTCCGGTATTTTTCAAAAAAACTGTGTCGACGGATCCTGTGCCGACTGAGGACAAAATCGATAAACCCGTTGCCGAGTCGCAGCCCCATAATAACGAACAGTACGATCATCCCGGTTTCGAAAACCGCCCGGAACAGCCAGATCGAAAAATTAACGTAGCCGGCAACCTGCCCGGCCAGCGACAGACAAAAGGCAACGGTGCCGAAACGCAGTAACACCCGGAAAAAGGTCTGATGGACAATCTCGGGATCCCTTTTCGACCAATAGATCAAACGGCACAACACCGGAATAAGCAAGAGGACAAAGATCGCGATAAAGAGACGGAACAACGGTTGCGGAAGAGAGATAAAGCGCAGTGCGCTGGTAACAACCATGATCATCGCCGCAAAGACCAGAAGACGTCTCTGACGTCGATTTGAAATCAGAACCGTAGCCAGCCTCGTAGCTCCGATAATACCGATGACGATCAGCGAAAAACCGACCAGCGGGGGCACAACCGGGAGAATGGTTACCACCAGAACGGCAGAAACGAAACTTCCGGCAGCCCAGGGACGATCGAGAACAAAGGCCCACTCATCCGAGCCGGTAAATCGTGTCCGGTAGCGTGAGATATTCAAGGGCAGCATGATCAGCAGCAAAAAAAACAGAATGTACGCCCACGCGTTGCCCCACATCAAATCCAGATCAATCGTTAGTGCCGATCGAATTCCTTCTTGAACCTCAGTCCAGAGCTGCATATTGAACTGTACAAAATAGCCGTAGCTGAAAAAGGAAAAATCATTTTTTCGAAAGGTTGCCTTACGCAGTTGCTCCAGAGCACCGGAGAATCGATCGACCTCCGCAAGCACGACCTGTTCCAGCAAACTGCCGCGCTCCTGCAACAGAACCAGTTCGGCGGCAGTGGATTGAAGAACGCCCTCCAGAGTTTTGAGTCGCTCGTCCGCCTGCAAAAAAACAGCCTCCGAGAACTGCTCCCCCTGCTCTTTCAGTGCAAGAGCCCACCGGGACCAAAACTGCCTGTCTTTTTTGAGAACCGTCCGAAATTCCGTCAATTTTTTCTGTCGACCTGCCACATCCTCCTGAATAGCAGACAGCTTTTTTCGTGCTACATCAAACTGAACCTTGAACTGTGTCACCGTGTCGACATACCAGGTATCTGGTTCTCCACGTTCTGCAACCCGACCCCGTATCTCACTTATTTTCAGTGCCAAAGCATCTACTTCCGCAAGTGGCCCCGCAATATTAGCCAGCTCGACGGCTTCGACACTTGTCCGCTCTGCGGAACCTGTCAGCTGCGCGAAACGCGTTCCAAGTTCACTCACCCCCGGATAAGTTTGCGTATCCTCAGAGGTAGCAGGCGAACCCTGAGCATATCCCCCAACTGCAGGAGTAAGCAGCACCCAACTTAAAAAGACCAAAAACAGAAAGCGCATCAGAACCATCTCTTTTTTTTGAAATAAAACAGAAGGCCGATAACACAAAAGGCCATCAGCCCCCACACGGCCGGATACCCCCAAGTCCATTTCAACTCTGGCATGTTCTCGAAATTCATCCCGTAAATACCGGCAATAAAGGTCAGTGGGATGAACAGCGACGCCATAATCGTCAGCACCTGCATCACCTCATTCATCCGGTGACTGATGCTGGACATGTAGAGGTCGACCAGCCCGGACGTGGTGTCACGGAAGCTCTCGACCGTATCGATAATCTGCAGGGTGTGATCGTACAGGTCACGGAGAAAAGGATGGGTGTCCTCCCGGATCAGGGATAATTCATCCTGCAGCAGCGAATTCACAAGTTCGCGCAATGGCCAGACCGCTTTGCGAAGGTAGATCAACTGGCCCTTGAGGTTGTGAACCTGTTTGAGCGTCTCCTGGGTCGGCTGGTTGATTAGCTCTTTTTCCAGCATTTCAAGCCGGTCGCCGATCTTCTCCAGCACATGAAAATAGTTGTCAACGATCGAATCGAGCAGCGCATAGGTCAGATAGTCGGCCCCGCGCTGGCGAATTCTGCCGCTCTTGCGCTTAAGGCGTTCACGGACCCCGTTGAAAACATCACCGGGCTTTTCCTGAAAGCTTAGAACGTTGTGCGCGGTCAACACAAAGCTGATCTGCTCCGACAACACCTGATTGGTGTGGTCATCAAAATCGAGCATTTTGACAATGATCAGCAGGTAGTCTTCAAACTCTTCGATCTTGGACCGATGGTTGGTATTCAGGATATCTTCGAGCAGCAGCGAATGGAGATCAAACGTGCGCCCGAAGGTCTGCAGGGTGGAGATGTCATGCAGGCCATCGAGATTAACCCAGCTGACGGTAGATGTTGCGGCCAGTGCCGTGCACTGATCCAGAGAAACGTCGGTCTCGACGCTCAGGTTCTGGGCATCGTAGTCGATAAAGGAAAGGATCGGCCGTTCGACCTTCTGCTCGCCGACGTGGACCAAAGCTCCCGGTGACAGGCCGATCTCCTTGGGAGGCGATCTGAACAGCGAAGTGACGGTCTCCAGTGGTTTAAACAGTTGCTTCATCTCTGACCTCCTGACCCGTTTAACGCTCCAACCCAAAATCCTCGTCCGTCAGTGACGACGTATAATCGTCCAAGGTTTCCTCTGCTTCATCGTGATCGGGGACCTTGCCAAGGTGAATAAGAGCGTCGCCCTCATGGGCCAACGGCAGATTGAGCTGACCGATGACAACGCCGGAAAAAGGTGCGACGACATCCTCACTGTCATCCCCGAGAGGGTCGCTGAGCCGTCCCAGCAGAGTCCCTTTTCTGACCAGCTCTCCAAGCTTGACCCGGCGGGTAAAAATTCCGCTCATGCTGGCCCTGACCCAGCTGGTTTTATCGGTGACGATCGGCTCAGAAGGGATCCGCTTGCGCCCTGCCGCCAGCATCTGTGATGTACGCATGACGTTCAACACGCCCCGGAGTCCGGCACGGATCACGTCTTCGTTAAAGTAAAGGGCTTCGCCACCCTCATACACCAGAACGGGCTTACCGAGAGAGGCCACCGCTTCGCGCAGCGATCCTTCCCGGAGTTCAGAGGGAACAACCACGGGAGCCCCGAAAGATCGCGCCAATTCAAGGGTGCGCTGATCGTCGAGGCAGGCCCGGATCTGGGGAAGATTGGTTCTGAAATTCGATCCGGTATGCAGATCGATCCCAAAATCGCAGCGTTCGGCAATTTCGGTCATGAACATGTGCGCTATCCGCCCGGCCTGTGAACCCTTCGGGGTCCCGGGAAAAGAGCGGTTGAGATCGCGGCGGTCGGGGAGATAGCGGGCCCGCTGAATAAAGCCAAAGGTGTTGACCACCGGCACGGCGATCAGGGTGCCACGCAAGCTATTGAGACTCTTCACGTTGAGCAAACGGCGGATAATCTCTACGCCGTTGATCTCATCACCATGAACCGCAGCGCACACAAACATGGTGGGTCCGCTGCGGCGACCGTGGATCACATGAACCGGCAGAGTCAACTCGTTGTGGGTGTAGAGCCGCGCCATGGGCAGAGCCACGGTCGCTCGACTGCCCGGCGGGATCCTCGTCCCCCCGATCTCAAACACCGCGGTTTGCTTCATCCCTTTCCCCTGGTGCGGGTTTTACCCGGCTGAGCCTGCTTTTCGATAAATTTCACGATCATCCCGGCAACATCTTTGCCGGTAGC
>PKUC01000104.1 GCA_002868865.1 Desulfuromonas sp.
CCTGTTTCATCAAAAACAATATCCGTATCATTTTCAGCCCACAGGTGCATCTCATCGACGACGCTCAGTGCCGCACTGTCGGTCATCCCTCCACCGGCATAAATCCAAAGATCGTCTCCGACAGTTCCCTCCACCTGAACCGCCCCACCGGCATCCACCGTCAGATCGCCACGAAACGTGCCATCAAGGTCGAGGTCGTTTTCATCATCAATAACGACGGAGTTACCGGTCCAATCCTGCGTAATACTGACTTCACCAAAATCGTTAAGTGAATTGTTAAGAGTGATATTGGATTCGTCGATACCAAAACCACCATCGTAGGTCGTAATTGTCGTCTTGCCGGCAACATTAATTTCACCCTGATTTCCAATAGGGCCATAGATATCCAAGGTTAGCGTTCCAGCAATATTCGAAACAAAACCGGGAGATCCAAGTTCGATCGCTTTTTTGTCGTAGAGCGCAACGTTATTGGCTGTGACTCCGAAATCCTCAAGATCGGTATTTGTGCCGAGAATCGAAACATCACCGCCCGTTGTTAGCTGGGTATTACCAACGACGCGAATCGAACCGTTTGCCGTCGTATTGAGGATGTCAACATCGCCCGTCGACGCATTAATGATAAGATCATCGTTTATGGTAATACCATTCAGAGTAACGACTCCACCTGCGTCCGTCTCAGAATGGGTGATCCTTAGATCGTCAGCGTAAACAATTCCCGTAGTCACATTAGCGGCATTATTATCCGTCGTATTACCAGCCGTTATATAAACACTGCCTGTTCCCGCATTGATCAGGGCGTTATTGACAAAACTTGCAGCACCGGCATCCCTATACAGCGCCGTCGCATCAGGATCGTTAAACGAAAAAAAGATATGTGAGTTATTGGTCTGAATCGCGCCATCGACCGCAATACTACGACCGGCCTCGAAAGTCATTACTCCGGAGCCCGTGCTGACAATAGCGTCGGAAATTGTGATATCGTTGTTTGCCTGCAGGGTTACACCTGTTCCCACAGAAACAATTGCTTCGATCGATGCGGGATCAATAGTGATACTGTTCGTACCTCCACCATCTGCGTAGGCATCACCATCTATCACAGCAGCACCGCCCCCATCAGCCACCGTGATATTTTTCGGGTCAAGTAACAGCTCACCCGCTGTCCCCGCCGCGGCCGACGCATCGACCATGCCGCGAAACTGCAGGTCTTCCTTTCCGGAGACCTCTACAAAACCACCATTGCCAGAAAAATCTCCACCACGTACAGAGATTTCACCACCAAAAACTGTTTTCTCATCAGACCAGACAATAACTTGCCCACCATCGCCTTAGCCAGTCGCACTGGCATCAATGCACACATCAGAACCAACAAAGGTTTCTACAGCATTCTTAATTGCTGGATTATTCCCCTGAAAGTCACCACCGACTAAAACGGTTCCGCCGCCGGTTATTCCCGTCACATCAATAGTGGCATCACCAAGCAGATGAACATGATCGCCCAGAATCTGCACATCGCCACCTTGAGTTTCTGCCCGTGCAATCAGGTCACCACTGCTTTCAACCGTCCCGATATCAGCCACCAACCAGACGCGGCCACCGCGCTCTTGACGAGCCGCAGCACGTACAACGCCTTCATTATTAACGGCCAGGGCATATTCGTTCCCACCCCGCGCCTTCAACTCAGCACTGGCAGCATCAACCAACCCACTATTCTCAACACTTCCCGACGACGAACTGGCTTGAATAAAAACCTTTTCATCCCCGGACGCTTTTAACAGAACTTCACTCCCACCAACAAGAGCAGCGGTACCTGCAGAAGCACTGATAACACCGGCGTTCTTCACATCGCGAGAAATCAGAAGAACATCCCCATCTAAAGCACGAATCGTCCCGAGATTTAAAATTCCGGCACTGGAATCACCCAAAAAAGTGAGATCGCCACCGGCCATAAAGGCTTTGCTTGAAATATCAAGTGTGGATGCGACAAACCCGTTCGTATCGACGACGCCAGATTCGCCGACCAGGATGCCGTTCTGATTCACCAAATAAACCTGGCCGTCGGCTAATAAATGACCAAATAGCTGAGAAGGCTGGTCTGTAACGACACGATTAAGAATCGCACTCATCGCTGACGGTTGCAGAAAGCTGGTTGTTTCTCCCTCAGCAATCGAAAAATCTTGCCAGTCAACGACAGCCTTATCCGTTCCCTGCGTTATCGTCAGCACATCCCCAGAACGCTGGAAAGTTGCCGCACCGGAAATCACTTTCTCCCCGGAGGGGTTGGCCAACCCCACCCCCTGAAAAAGGAAAACAAACAGCAATCCCAACAGTTGAACACGCGAAAAAGCGCTACAACAACCAACCAGATCCCGACACAGACGTCTCATCCACTGCCTCCACTTTCATGGGAATAAATCAATTAACCTATAAACACATTTTTAAATATCTAAAATCGTATTGCTATTTGACCAGACATGATTCTCTCACGAAAAGTAACAGGAAACACATTAGATAACAATAAAAATAAGGGGGTTTTTAAAAACATAGACACACAATATGTGGGATTTTATTCGACTTGCCGAACGAGGCAATAAAACCCGGATAGAACGTTCATTGAGCCTTGCGCAAAACCCATAAAACCTTTAGCGTTCACAAAAATGACCAAAAGCACCAGAGGACTATTCAAAAAACATGAAAAAACAGACTCGCACAGCTAAAAAGCAACTCGACACACTCAAACTGACGATCACCGACCTCGATCTCGAAGGCATGGGACTGGCCCCGCACAACGGGAAAACAGCCCTAGTTCCCGGGGGGCTTCCTGGTGAAACAGTTGTCGCAGCAGTCGAACATGTAGGACGCACCCATATTTACACTCAACTGCAACGCGTCCTACGCAAATCTCCCAGCCGCACGGCAACGCGCCTCTGCCCCAACGACCAAAAATGCCTGGGGTGCCCGCTGATCAGCATGACCTATCAAGGCCAGCTGAGCTACAAACAACAGCGTGTGGCTGACGCCTTGAATGCACAGCAGATCGCGCAGGCCGACTCTGTACTGCCGGTGCTGGCCGCAGAAAAAGCTATCGGGTATCGGGCCAGCGCCAAACTGGTGTTCGGCCGCAAAAAGGGCAAAGTCCAAATCGGGCTGTATAAACGGGGCAGCCACGACATTGTCGATTGCGGGGACTGCCCTGTCCACCATCCCCTGATCAACCGCATTGCCGCAGTCGTGCGCGACGAAGTCGAACGGCAAGGCATTTCAACCTACAGCCCCACCCATAAAAATGGCCTACTCCACTACCTTCTGGTCCGGGTCAGCCCGATCAACAACAAGGCGATGGTCACCTTTGTCTCCAAAACCCGCAACCTGCAACAGTTACCGCACCTGGCCAAGTGGCTCACCCGCAAGGTACCCGAGGTGGTATCAGTCCACCAGAACGTCAACCCTTCAACAGGAAACGTCATCCTCGGCCAGGAAACACTAAAACTGCTGGGAACACCCGACCTAATCGAGAGAATCGGAGATATCAGCCTACACATTGCGCCCACCGCATTTTTCCAGGTCAACACCGAGCAGGCCGCTCGTATCTACAGCCTGGTCCGGCAATGGGCGCAGCTCAAACCGGACGAAACGGCAGTGGATCTATACTGCGGAATCGGCGGAATCGCCCTGCACCTGGCACAAGATGCTCGCTCGGTCTACGGCATCGAAGTCGTCGAATCTGCGGTGCGCAGTGCGCGTAAAAATGCCGAGCTGAACGGGCTCAAGAACTGCCGCTTCAATGCAGGGGACGCCGCCGAAGGCTTGCACAAACTGGCACAACAACTGAAAAAAGTTGACGTCGCGACCATCAATCCGCCCCGCAAAGGATGCGATCCCGAGCTGCTGGAAGCACTGATCGAGCTGCAACCAGCCCGACTGATCTATGTGTCCTGCGACCCGGACAGCCTGTCGCGCGATCTGAAGATCCTGACCCAGAGCAACTACGCCATCGAGCACGTTCAACCGGTGGACATGTTCCCACAAACCGCCCATATCGAGACGGTCGTGCTGCTGACACGGCAATAGTCTCACCGACCAATCAACCACAGTGCGAATCTTATTTTCGCAACGATTTTAGTGGCAAAGGGCTCTTCGGGTTTGCTATAGTCCCCACCGGCTGAAGGCCCTGTCAGCATCGAGAGAGGATTGCAGATGAACCGGATCGACTGTCGAGATCTCAAATGCCCGCACCCCGTTGTCGAAGCGCGCAAGCAGCTCCTGGCAGCACCGGGGCAACCGTTGCAGATTCTGGTTGGCGATGATGTCGCCCGCGAGAATGTCAGCCGCATGGCCGACAGCATGGGTTACCAGACTCGAGCAGAAACCGTCGACGACGGCTACGCTCTGACGCTGGAACAGACCCAAGCCGCACCGGACGAGATCGTACCGGCACCGGTTCAGGGCAAAACCGTCCTCTATATCGGCAGTGATCAGATGGGTCAGGGAAGTGAAGACCTCGGCCGTGCGCTGATGAAAAATTATCTACTCACCCTGACCGAGCTGACGCCCCTGCCCGACCAGATTCTGTTCGTCAACAGCGGCGTCAAACTGGTCTGCAACAGTGCAGATACCCTCGAGGCGCTCAACAGCTTGGCCTGCAACGGAGTCGACATCGCCTCGTGCGGATTATGCCTCGACTTTTTTGAGCTGAAAGAAGACTTGCAGGTTGGGCGCATTACGAATATGCTGGAAATCGCCGAAGCGCAACAGCAAGCAGGGCGACTGATCAAGCCTTAAACACAATCAAATACGGAGGTAGTTAGTAGCCTGGTGGCGCTCACGGTCTTCAAAACCGATGGGGGGCGTTCACGTCCCCGGTGGGTTCGATTCCCATCTACCTCCGCCA
>PKUC01000051.1 GCA_002868865.1 Desulfuromonas sp.
GAGGGTTGCACTCGGTTCTCGAACCTCGAAAAGGAATTTAACGGGGTCCGAAATGCGGTATTGAACCACCCATTCCACCAATGCGGCGTTCAGGTCGCCTGTCACCATCTCCGTTTCCCGCATTGTCTCCCGCTTTCCGTCGCGAGGACTCTGGTACGGATCTCTGGCGCCTGGGGTCGTGAACCCGAATTCCTGCTTCAATTGCCGTTTGACCGGAACGATTGTCGCCGCATCAATGCCCAGTGGCAGCTTGAAATGCAGTCCTGGCGGAACGTCCTTGAGGTATTTACCAAAACGTTGCACAACCGCAACAGAGTCGCTCGGCACTGTATAATAGGCCGTCCATGCGAGGAGGCCGACCAGAGCGAGGAGGGCAAGGACTACTCCTCCGCGCGAACCGCCACTCGAGATGATCTGCTTCAGCCGATCCTGCCCCTGCCGGAGCAGAGTCTCAACATCGGTACCGGGTTTGGTTCTGCTGTCTCTGGGGCCGGTCGGTCTGTCGTTATTGTTCTCCAGTGGCATGGGTTGTTCCTCTCTTGAGCACGTTTGAGGCTTTGCTCTGTGTCTTTACCTTGCACGCCTCTCTCTTTCCTGCGTTGCCGCCTAATGCTAACTGGCCAGTTCCGACGCGAGTATATGCACCCATCATTTGACCCGAGTCGACTCAAACTAGGGGTATTCAAGAAACACAGAGAAACGTCTTACTGCCAAATTTTCTCACGATATGGAACGAAGACAATGCCCCATAGGGCTCTCTTCATAGGCCTGATTGTCGTAGTCCGAAAGGTCATCGAAAAATAGCCGTAAGGCTATTTCAAGCAACGGCAGGAAACAGGACCTTCTTTCGTTGGTTGTTCTGCATTAGGGTGATTTTGAATCATTTTTGGGATTATCAAGGATGGTACGCTAAGGCGTTTTGGACAGGACTGCTCTTGAAAATCAGCGGTTCTGACCGTTCTCTAGAAACAGACTGGCCAACTGAATCCGACGACTGATATTCAGTTTTTTTAAAATGCGTCTGATATGTGCCTTGATGGTATGTTCACTCAAGCAGAGGTGCTCAGCAATCTCTTTGTTCTTTAGCCCCTGAACAATGAATTTAACTATTTCCATGTCCTGATAACTGAGGCTCTTGATATTCCCGTTTGCGGTCATCGAACCATTATGGTCCAGTAGTGATTTGAGATGTTTGTCACCGATCCAAAGTTGACCGCTGTGCACGACGTTAAGCGCTTTGATAAATAGCTCAATATTGGCGTCTGGAGGGATCACTCCGGCGATCTTGTTGAAATTCAGCAGATAAGTGATTTCCTGTTCTTTCAAACCGGTATCAATAAGGATGAATTTCGCATTGGGGTATCTTGGCTGCAAAGTTTCGAGCAGCTTGCTCGAATCAAACAGAACCAGATCCGGAGGGGTGTATATTTTTTGAATATTATTGATGGAATAGATATCCATCGGTTGCCGGCTCTTCAAGAAATGGCATAAACTTTCGCAAAGAACCCTATTGCCAATGGCGACAAGAATACTGGTTTGATGGGCATCCACGACCATTCCGTTTGCTTCCTGAGAACATTGCTCAAGCAAAGTGTTTACACAATATAGCTATTGCTATAAATGGTACTTAGTTCTTATGATTAAACAGATTCTGAACTTATTTTCTACCGAAACTTTAAATACTTCATAATCAAAATTTTCAATCTGAGTGGATTTTTCTTTCCGTTTCAACAGTCATCATCCTGAAAAATTTCCATCATGTTTTAATCATTTACAGGTTGCATATCAAGCTCGGTTGATAACGTCAGGGTTACCCCTCGGAAAAAATTTTCAAGCCGAGCCTTGTCCAATGTTTCTTCATCAAACAGGTTCTGCGCGAGGGTTTTCAGAATCTCACGGTTGGCATCCAGTGCCTCGGTCGCATAGTTTTGTGCGAGATCGATCAGATTTTCGATCTCCTGGTCGATAAGCCATGCGGTTCTTTCGCTGAAAACCTTTTCCGTGGCAAGTTTGCGGCCGAGGAAAGGATGCTCTTCGCCGCGAGAGAAACTGAGCGGCCCCAGCCTCTCACTCATTCCCCACTGACAGACCATCTTCTCGGCGAGATCCATCACCTGCTTGAGGTCGTTCTGCGCCCCGGTTGAGGTTTCACCGAAGTGGAGTTTCTCAGCAGTGCGCCCGCCAAGCATGACGGACAGTCGACTCATCAGGTAGCTGCGTTGATAGTGATAGCGGTCATCCTCCGGCAACTGCTGGGTGAGTCCCAGCGCCTGGCCGCGTGGGATAATGGTGACCTTGTGAATCGGGTCGGTGTGCGGCAAGCACTTGGCGACCAGCGTATGTCCGGCTTCATGGAAGGCGGTGATCATTTTCTCATCGTCCGAGAGAAACAGCTTGCGTTCCATCCCCATCAGTTGCCGATCCTTGGCCTGTTCCAGATGCAGGTTGGTCACTGTTTCGGCGTTGCCACGGGCCGCGATCAGGGCCGCTTCGTTGACCAGGCTTTGCAGATCGGCACCGACCATTCCCGGGGTTCCCTTGGCGATCAACTCCAGATCAACATCGGTTGCCAGCGGCATGGCACGGGTATGGACCGCGAGGATTTTGACCCGGTCGCGCCAGTCCGGGCGTTCCACCACCACCGTCCGGTCAAAACGGCCAGGGCGCAACAGTGCAGTATCCAGAACATCCGGCCGATTGGTCGCCGCCATGACGATCACCTCATCATGCGGATCGAACCCGTCCAGTTCGGAAAGCAGTTGGTTCAAGGTCTGTTCGCGTTCATCATTGCCACCGCCCAACCCGGTGCCCCGCGCTCTGCCGACGGCATCCAGTTCGTCGATAAAAATAATGCTCGGAGCATTCTTCTTGGCATCTTTGAACAGGTCCCGGACCCTGCTGGCACCAACGCCGACAAACATTTCGATAAACTGGGAGGCGGAGATGTTGAAGAAGGCCACTTCCGCTTCCCCGGCAACGGCCCGGGCCATCAAGGTCTTACCGGTCCCCGGCGGCCCGACCAATAAAACTCCACGCGGCACCTTGCCGCCCAGCCGACTGAATTTTTCTGGCTCCTTCAAGTAAGCAATGATTTCCTGAAGTTCCTGTTTGGCTTCGGCGAGACCAGCCACATCGGCAAAGGTGATCGGCGAGGATTTTGGCGTATACTGCTGCGCACCTGACTTGCCGAACCGATCCATGAGGTTGCCGAACGGCCCGCCGGATTTCCCCATACGACGTGAGATGTAAACCCAGACGCCAATGATCAGCACCCAGGGAAGCAAACTGATGAGCAGGGACGACCATAATGAGTGGCCTGCCACAGGATTGACCTTGACCACAACATCGTGCTGCTCAAAAAGAAGGATCAGTTCCGGGTCATCGAATGGCGGAAGGGTGGTGGTGAATTCTTTAAAGGGGCGAACCCCCTCAAAAGGAACCGAGAAAAGTTCATCAGTGGAAAAAGACTGCTCTTCGTGAAAAAGACCTCGCAGATTTTCGCCCTGGATGGTGACTTCAGCAATATGCTCCTGCCGAAGTTCTTCCTTAAAGAAGCTGTAGGCGATCGGCGCGACCGCTGTTTGTCCCGATGGGGGAAAATAATAAAGATAGATGGCATTGGCGACTAAAAACAGCATCATCACCAGCAGGAATCTTTGCAAGGGGTTTTTCAGCATTGCTGATTCCTCTCCACACCGAAATGTCCAAATTAAACCTGTTAATTAAGTATAGCAGCCATTTATCAGCTAGACTTTTCCGCGGAACTTTTGGTCTCCGAAACCTGATTTGCACCACCGAAAGGAGCCCCTTTGCCATACTCTGGCAACCATCTCAACAGCGCAATGCCGGCCAGTGCGCAAAATACGGACGCGAGAAAAATCCCCATTTTGGCGCTATCGATCAGGGCCTTGTCGAAGCCCAAGTTGGCGATAAACAGTGCCATTGTGAAGCCGATTCCAGCAAGCATGCCGCCTCCGGCCAGTAACCGCCAACTCAAGTCCGGTGGACGTGTCGCAATACGCGAAACTACTGCCAGCCAACTGAAGGTCAAAATACCAATCGGTTTGCCGCAGGCAAAGCTGACAAAAACAGCCAGCGTAATGGAGTTTCCAAGATTATCCCAAGAGAGTGGCAATCCGGCGTTGGCGAAGGCGAAGAGAGGCATGATGACAAAACCGACCAACGGGAGTAGCGCGAACTGCATGCGTTCGACCGGAGATAATGTTTCACGAGCTGCGACCTCAGCCACTTGGAGTGTTTGTCGATCCATCGTGTCAGCACTTCCGTAGTCTCCGTCTGGATGTGCGACAACTTGGGCCAAGATGGAATACAAACGCACATCGCTTACCCATCTACGAGCCGGCGTCATCAACCCGAGAATCACGCCAGAGACCGTTGCGTGAATTCCGGACGCGTCCACCGCAAGCCAGATGAAACTGCCTAGTAGAAAGTAAATCGGAAAACCTCGGATACCGAGCAGCGCCATTGAACGCACGATCACGATGCCGAATGTAGCCATGGTGAGGGCGCCCCAGGCAATTTGACCGCTGTAACCGATCGCCACGACAAGGATGGCACCGATGTCGTCAATGATTGCCAGCGACAACATGAACACCCGCAGGCTTTTGGGAATGCGTGATCCTAGCAGCACCAAACAGCCGATGACAAATGCGGTGTCGGTTGCCATGACAGTTCCCCAACCATGTTGGCCGGGTTGTCCCGTCTGCATCAATAGATACAACGTAGCGGGAATAATCATACCACCCAGCGCTGCAGCAATCGACAGGGCGGCCATGCGTGGGTTGTTCAACTCACCCAAGACCAATTCTCGTTTAAGTTCCAAGGCGACCAGGAAGAAAAACAGCGTCATCAACGCATCGTTGATCCATTCTTTAAGCGAACGGGAGAAATCCAACGAGCCGAACTGAAGACCAACCGGGGTTTCCCAAAACTCTAGAAATGAATGCGCCCAAGGAGAGTTGGAAAGGACGAGTGCAGCAACAGTGAACAGAAGAAGAACGGCACCGCCCGCGGCTTCAATGCGAAAGAACCGTGCAAATGGTTTTGTCAGTCGATCGACAAGCTCTCGCGGCAATTGAGAGAGGTCTGTATTAGTCTGCCGATTTTCACTCATAGCGAGAACCTCGACTTTACAGGGAGAATGAGCACTGGGAGCTAGAAAACTGAACCAATATGCTCTGCCACAGTTGATGCTTTATCGGGCATCATGCTCAAGCATGGAGGTGACTCATAAAGCGCTCACGGTAAGAGTATATATGATACGGCAGGATTGCCTGGTTTGTAGTGGCTTCTATTTTCTGTTTAGGAAATTTGTTCTCGAATTTCCCTTCGGCGCACCTGTTGAATAAAGAAAGGGAATGGGTTTAGTTATTTTCAGGGCCTATGGGGCACTGTTTGGCCGAAGACGTGACCATAAAACTTTCACGTAACTTTCACGCTGCATATGGTTTCAAATGACTTTAGATGAAATAAGTTCTGTATGTCTAATGGTGGTGTTAGTGACTAAGTGTCTAAAAAAATCAGAGTTAATATGCGGAGGATTTGGGGGGGCGATTCATCCAAGTGGCCAGAAAACTGACAAAAAGTCTATACGATGATATATTGCAAACAATTCATTCAGTGAAATGGCGGAATAGGATCATTAAGTTCACGTTGGGAGGTTGGGGTCACTATCAAAAGCATTCTTCTTTTGTCTTTTTTTATATTCCTCCAAATCTCCCCAATATTCTAAAATCATTAATAAAAACACGGTGGTCTTTGGTGAGTACTGTGCGAAAATAATTCAGTATATTAATTATTTAGCTATCTAAAATTCAAAAAGGAACCCGATCCGGAATGGAAACTATCAACGTACCTGATGCTCCAGATGCTATTGGTCCATACTGCCACGCAATGAAAGTAGGAAAAATAATGTTTTGTTCTGGTCAGACACCTCTTGATCCAGAAACTATGGAGTTGGTTGGATCAAATATTGAGGAACAGACAAAGAGAGTTTTAAAAAATATATCCATTGTTCTAGCAAACGAAAACTTGACCCTAAGAAATGTCGCCAAAACTACTGTCTACCTGAAAGACATGGCGGACTTTAAAGGCATGAATAAGATCTACGAAGAAATGTTTGAAGGTCATAAGCCAAGCCGCACAACAATTTCCGTTAAACAAAATCCCTTGGATGCATTAGTCGAAATTGAGTGTGTAGCTGAACTTCCGTCATGAGAATATGCCTAATGTAAATAATAAACTGGCCGGATAATACGTCTGTGCAAAGTTGAAAGGCAAAATTCTAAAATTGTGGTGGTGTAAATAACAAGTTAAATCCTAAAAATAACTTGAACCATCCCAACAATGGGTACAAAGCTTCTCTTTTGGTAAACCTATTGCTTCTACCAAATCGTTAAGGTCTTGATAAATTAATGAATCTATCCCCAGATCCTCAGCGATAAGTTCAACCATCTTTTTGTATTCTGGGGTGCTTGAATCCGCATATTTCTCAAAGTTCTTCTCTTCACCCTCAATCTTAATAATGGCTTTTCTTGTTGCCAATTCCGTGGTTGATCTTGATTGTGAAAAGTTCAGAAAGTTACATGGGTAAGTCAACGGAGGACACGCAATTCGCATGTGTACTTCCTTTATTCCTGCTTTTCTTAAGTCAACCGTATTATCTTTAAGCTGTGTGCCACGAACTATAGAATCGTCAAGGAAAACCGCTTTACTGTCCTTTATAATTGCATTGTTGGGGATAAGTTTCATTTTGGCCACCAACTCTCTTACATTTTGGTTTTGAGGCATAAAGCTTCGTGGCCAGGTTGGGGTGTATTTTGAATAAGCCCTTTTATAGGGGACACCCTTTTCATTACTATACCCGTAGGCGTGTCCGACACCGGAATCGGGAACCCCACAAACAAAATCGGCCTCAACATCGTCCTTTTTTGCAATGGCCGCTCCGCAACGATAGCGGCACTCTTCCGTATTTATCCCTTCGTAGAAAGAAGTCGGGTAGCCGTAATACACCCACAGGAATGAGCAGACCTGCATTTTTTCATTGGCAGGCTTAACGGTTTTATAGGCGTCAGCGGTAATTTCGACCACTTCCCCCGGTCCGATATAGTGTTCAATGTCGTAACCGGTATTGGGGAATGCTGATGTTTCTGAAGCGACTGCGAAAGCTCCATCCTTTTTACCAATAACGATTGGCGTTCGCCCCAGTTTGTCTCTGGCTGCAATAATTTTATCGGGAGTTAAGATCAAAAGAGAGCAGGTTCCTTTGATTTTATCGTGTACATTCTTAATTCCTTCAACAAAACTATTCTTTTCGCAGATTAGGTTGGCAATGAGTTCGGTGGGGTTTACATTGTCATGGAAATTTTGAGTAAAATGTTTTTTCTTGTCCAAAAATTCTTTTTCCAGCTCAACTATGTTTACGATTCTGCTTACGGTGACAATCGCAAATTTTCCTAGGTGTGAGTTTAAAATAATGGGTTGGGGATCGGTATCACTAATAACACCCATGCCCAGTTTTCCTGAAAAATCTTTTAGATCTCCTTCAAATTTTGACCTGAAGTATTCACTTTCCAGACTGTGAATCGATCTTTGAAATCCATTTTCCTTGTTCCAGAAAACCATCCCGGCTCTTTTTGTGCCCAGGTGTGAATGGTAGTCCGTACCGTAAAAAACTTCGTTAATGCATTCTTCTTTTGAAATAGCCCCGTAAAATCCGCTCATAATTATTGTCTTTTTGGTAGGGTTGAATAAAATAATTTTTTCAGTAATTGCGTCTGTGATTCTACATGCGAAAGCCAACATATTTAAGCGATATGCCGCTGTCAATCGAAAACCCCGGCCGAAAAGGCAAAAGCCGCAAATTTAGGACTGCTGACTGGAAAATCGCCGAGTAGAGAGGTTTTTTTATGGTCAAGAGGTGCGCATGAAGCAGCAGCAGATTGAAATTCTTGTCAGTGAATTCTGTGCTTCAGATCGAAACACCTTAGAGTTACCGAGTGGGGAGCCTGCATGGGGTTCGCCTCTGTTTGGCTACGCGCGGGGTGATGACCCACTGTTCGAGAAGATAAAAGATGATATCGGTTCTTTTTATTGGACCCCGCTTGAAGCGTTTCGACTGGCGTATCCTAACGAGCCTGTCAGTGCGTCGGAGCTTTCGGTGATCAGCTATCTGTTGCCGCAGACCGAAGCGACCCGCAAGGAACAGCGCATAAATACGGAACTACCCGGTGAACGCTGGGCTCGATCCCGCTATTATGGCGAGGCGTTTAATCGGGATCTGCGCTGTTACCTCGCTGATGAACTGTCACGTCAAGGCTATCTCGCCGTGGCTCCGGAACGTTTGCCCGCATTCGCTTACCAGAGCAGTTCGGCGTTCGGGATTGCGTCCAACTGGTCGGAACGTCATACCGCCTGGGTCGCAGGTCTGGGGACTTTTGGTCTCTCCGATGGGCTGATTACCCGGGCCGGAAAAGCGGTGCGTTTTGGATCGGTGGTCGCCCGAATCGCGTTAGCCCCGACCACGCGTGAATATGAGGGGCATCAGGACTGGTGCCTGTGGTATGCCCGGGGCACCTGTGGAGCCTGTATGAAACGCTGCCCCGTGGCTGCGATTAGTGAACGGGGTCACGATAAGGATGCCTGCTGCACCTTTATCCGCACGGTCACGGCCCCCTATGTCGATAAAACATTCGGAACCGGCGATACACCCTGTGGCCTGTGTCAGGTTAAAATCCCTTGTGAAGCTCGTTCACCGCTGCATCCCCCCGTGTAAAAATATCCGGACGCTTTCTCTTTTCTCTGCTGCTGTTTTTCGACTATGATGTGGGGATGACACATTTACAGATCAAATGCCCCCGCTGTGGGCAAAAAACGGACTGGCATGGAAATCCGGCACGCCCTTTCTGCTCTGAAGACTGTCGTCTGGTCGATCTGGGTCGCTGGGCCACGGAAAATTATGCAATCGCCGGGGAGCGCGCTGTGCCCCCTGAAAACTATTCTGAACCATTTTAGGAAGGAATGACATGTACCATCTGACGATCCATACCCACTTTGCTGCGGCTCACAACCTTTTGAATTATCAGGGAGATTGCGAAAATCTTCATGGTCACAACTGGAAGGTTGAGGTGACGGTCAAGACGGCAACGCTGGACAATGCCGGATTGGGGGTCGACTTTAAGATCCTCAAGCGTAAAACCAACGCAATTATGGACCGGCTGGATCATAAATATCTGAACGACCTCGAGATGTTTACCGGTACGAGTCCGTCTTCCGAACATATCGCCCATTACATCTTTAACGCTCTCGACAGCGAGCTCGACACCGCTGGGGTTGATGTTGAAAAGGTCACCGTCTGGGAGTCTGATAATGCCTGTGCCAGCTATACCCGCGACTGAGCTCCCTCTACTCGAAGCCTTTTCGTCGATTCAGGGCGAAGGGCTTCTGGTTGGCTGCCGTCAGATCTTTCTCCGTTTCGCCACATGTAACCTGAGCTGTGCCTACTGTGATACCCCGTTTGCTCCGGTGTCGAACTGTCAGATTGAAACCGGGCCCGGATCGGGAACCATGACGGAGATAGACAGTCCGGTCGCGTTGTCGACCTTGCTGCCGCGCCTGACCGATTGGTTGACGGCACTGCCCGGCGGTCATCATTCCATCAGCCTGACCGGTGGTGAACCGCTGCTGCTGGCCGATCAACTGCGAGACTGGTTGCCGCAGCTACGGAAACTTCTGCCGATCTATTTGGAGACAAATGGGACACTTCCCGCGGCTCTGGAACAGGTGCTGCCGCAGATCGACTGGATAGCGCTGGACTTTAAAATGCCATCGCAAACCGGTCTTCCGCCCCAGTGGGATGTTCATCGGGATTTTCTCGATCTGGCCAGGCAGAAGATATGCTTTGTCAAAGCGGTAGTCGGTGTCGATACGACGGATGAGGAGCTGATCCGTGCTGCCGAACTGTTGCAGGATGTGGCTCCTGATGTGACACTGATTTTGCAACCGGTGACGGTACAGGGTCGTGTCGGCGTCGCTGCTCCGCAGCTGTTAGAGATGCAGGGACGGGTGGCGACCATTCACCCTCTGGTTCGGATTATTCCACAGACCCACCATTTTCTGTCGATGCTGTAGGAGGGGGGATGGAGCCTGAAGATGGAGCGGGGGGGAGCGTCCGGAACAGGAAGGCGATGGTTAACCGATCTGTCGGAATTTTTCGTAGAGGCGGTCGGCAACCAGCTGCGGAACAAAACTGCGGATGTCGCCATTGAGCTTGCCCACCTCTTTGACGATCGACGAACTGAGGTAAGCGCAGGAAGGAGAGGTCATCATAAACAGGGTTTCAACCTGCTCGCAGACGGTGTGATTCATCTGCGCGAGCTGAAATTCGAACTCAAAGTCGGTGACCGCCCGCAGACCCCGCAAGATAACCCGGGCTTCTTTCGCGACCACATAATCCACCAATAGCCCGTCGAACGTTTCGACCTTGACCCGCGGGTTGTCCTTAACAAGTTCGGTTGTCATGTCAACCCGTTCGGCAACGCTGAACAGGCTGTTCTTTTCTGAATTCTGCGCAATCGCAACCACGACCGTGTCGAAGATCTCCAAGCCCCGCTGGACGATATCCATATGTCCATTAGTGAACGGGTCAAACGATCCGGGATAGATGGCGATATGTCGGTTCATGTCAGTCCTTGTTGCTCGCTGTGTGCTGCATCAGGTGAAGCGTGGTCCGGCCATAATGTCGGGACGTTGTGCATGACAGGGTGCCGGCGGATTGCAGGGTTGTGCCCCGTTCAGTTTCAGCGCAGATTATTCCATTTTCGTCGAGGAGATTCAAACGATAAATTTCGTTGATCACCGGTTGTACCAAGCTCTGGTTGTAGGGGGGATCGAGAAAAATCAGATCGAAGGGGGCCTGTGCCTTTAGGCCGGGCAGAGCGGCGCTGACCTCCTGCTGCAGGACACGGGAGCGGTCGGCGAAACTGCAGCGCTCGATGTTTTCGTGGATCAGCTTGATCGCGCTCCGGCTTGAATCGATCATCAGTGCGGATTTTGCCTGTCGGCTGAGGGCTTCCAGGGACAGCGCACCGCTGCCGGCATACAGATCGAGAACTTTCAATCCACTTAGGGTCTGCAGGCGGCTGATCAGCAGGCTGAAAAGGGCTTCACGGGCACGGTCGGAGGTGGGTCTGGTGCCGCTGCCGCTAAACTCCGCCAGTTTTCGGCCGCGCGCTGTACCTGAAATAATCCGCATCATCTCTTCTCTTGTGACATATTGTGTCGCTGGGCGTTGTGACTCTATCGTCAGGGACACTTTTTATAGCACACCCTTTGCCAGTACTGAAAGTTGTACCGCTGGATACCCGTGGAAAGGACGCCTGCCATGAGACGACTGGAACTCGCCAGCTACGCTGCCCACAGCACAGAAAGCCGTGGGCGCAAGTATCAGGAAAAATACAAGGACGATCGGCTGATGTTCGAGCGAGATCGAGACCGGATTATCCATTGCGCCGCGTTTCGCCGGTTGGAATACAAGACGCAGGTGTTCGTCAATCACGAAGGGGATTATTACCGGACCCGACTGACCCATTCGCTGGAGGTCGCTCAAATTGCCCAGGGGATTGCCCGGGCGTTGCATCTTAACGAGGATTTGGTCGAAGCGCTGGCGCTGGCTCACGATCTGGGTCATACCCCGTTCGGGCACACCGGAGAGCTGGTGCTGAATCGGCTGATGAGTGCCCATGGCGGATTTGAACACAATCGCCAGTCGCTGCGGATCGTTGAAGAACTGGAACTGCGCTATCCCGGTTTTGACGGCCTGAACCTCAGCTGGGAAACCCGCGAGGGGATTATCAAGCACTCAAGTGAATACGATCAGGCCACCGGGGAGGCCGTGGCAGACTATGAGCCGCAGCAGCGTCCGACCCTGGAGGCGCAGATTATCGATCTCGCTGATGAAATTGCCTATAACAATCATGACATCGATGACGGGTTAAAGGCGGGTTATATCGATCTTGAACAGTTGTCGGACGTGTCCTTGTGGCAACAGACCTTTTGCCGGGTGGGGGAGGATTTTCCAGGATTGGATCAGAAGCGGCATATTCTGCAGACTGTCAGCCACCTGATCGGTCGATTGATAGGCGACCTTGTGACAACCACACGGGCGAACATTGCCGGCGCGGGGGTGAACTCTTTGGTAGATGTGCGCTGCCAGGCCGTCAATTTGGTCTGTTTCAGCGCAGAGATGACCCGTTTGAATCGTGAGTTGAAAGAATTTCTCTTCAGGTGTTTGTACCGGCATCCCAAGGTTGAGCGGATGCGCGTCAAGGCCGAACGGTTTTTAACCCTGCTCTTTGAAAACTATCAGGAGAATCCGACTCTGCTGCCGGAAAAACACCAGCTTCGGGCCGAAAAGGTCGGCTTGCAGCGTGCTATCTGTGACTATATTGCCAGCATGACCGATCGTTACGCGCTGGACGAATACAAGCGCCTTTATGACCCTTATGAGAGAGGTTGAATTGTTGGCGCAAATAAATTAGAAAATTCTTGATTTGTGATAATTCTTTCCGCATTATATCTCTGTTGGATCAACCTGTTTTACTTGTCGCCAAAAGAGGTATTGCATGTCTCTGCAAAATCTGAAAGTCGGAAAACGTCTGGGGGTCGGTTTTAGTGTTGTTCTGTTGCTGATGTTTGTCGCCGTTGTCAGCACCTTTGTTTCTCTCAGATCGGTGGAGAATAAAATTGAGCATGTCGTTGAGAAGAGCTTGCCTTTTACTCTTCTGGCCGACCAGATGGTTTACAATGTCATTCAGATTCAGCAGTTTTTGACCGATGCATCGGCGACCAAGACCCGTGAACCGATCGCCGAAGCGAATGTCCACAAAGAGCATTTCAATACCGGTCTTAGCACCTTCCGCACCCACTTTACCGAACAGAACAACGAGCAGGGTCTTAAAGCTCTCGACAATCTCGAGGTTTTCGTCGATGATTTTTACGAAACCGGCTTGGTGATGGTCGATGATTATATTACCAATGGCACTGTAGCCGGTAACGAAATCATGGTCGAATTCGATGAATATTCGGTAATAGCTAAAGATAAGCTCGACGAGTTTCAGAAAAATCAGATCGCGCAGATTCAGCAGAATACGTCCGGGATTCAAGACTCTTCGCGGAAGGTCAAGCAACTACAACTTGTGCTCGGCCTGCTCGCGCTACTGATCGGTATCATCGTCACCTGGACAATCACGCGCAGCATCGTTATTCCGTTAGAAAAATCTGTACAGGCCGCCCGTGATCTGGCGGTGGGCAAACTGGATATCGACATTGAGGCCCACAGTACCGATGAAATGGGAATGCTGCTGACAGCGATGAAGGGGATGGTCGAATCGAACCGTAAGGTCGCTGCTGCCGCCGGTGAGATCGCTTCGGGTAATCTCAAGGTGACGCTCACGGAGCGCTCTGAAGAAGATATCCTGAGTATCTCCCTTAAAGAAATGCTCGAACGATTGACCGACGTGATCCGCAACGTCAAGGCGGCCTCCGGTAATGTGTCCTCCGGCAGTGAAGCGCTGAGCTCTGCATCGCAGCAGATGTCTCAAGGAGCCACTGAGCAGGCGGCTTCGGCCGAAGAGGCTTCGGCCTCTACGGAAGAGATGACCGCCAATATTCGCCAGAACGCCGATAACGCCCATCAGACTGAAGGGATCGCGCTCAAAACCGCACAGGATGCGGAAGAGGGTGGCGAAGCCGTTGCCGATACGCTGGCCGCAATGAAGCAAATTGCCGATAAGATTATGATCATCGAAGAGATTTCGCGGCAGACCAATCTACTCGCCCTCAATGCTGCCATTGAGGCTGCGAGGGCCGGTGAACACGGTAAAGGGTTTGCGGTTGTCGCCGCTGAGGTCAGAAAGCTCGCAGAGCGCAGTCAGGTTGCGGCGGGAGAGATCAGCACCCTGTCGGTGTCGAGTGTCGATGTCGCTCAGCGGGCCGGTGAGCTGCTCGATATCGTCGTCCCCAATATTCGCAAAACCGCGGAACTTGTACAGGAAATCAGCGCCGCCAGCAAAGAGCAGGATTCCGGAGCGGATCAGATCAGTAAGTCGATTCAGCAACTCGATATGGTGATTCAGCAGAACGCGTCTTCGTCAGAGGAGATGGCCTCGACAGCCGAAGAGCTGTCATCGCAGGCTCGCAGTCTGGAAGAGATTATTTCATTTTTTAAGATCGCCGAGGTGGAGAGGACGCCTCTTCAAAAGAAGCGTCTGGCGGAAAAATCGGCACCGAAGCAGACCGTACAGAAGAAATTGCCGCAACCGGCTGCCGGTGCAAAGAAAGTCGATCTTCCTGCTGCGGCTGTTACCGGGAAACCGTTAACGTTCGGGGTGGATATCGATCTGGCTACCGGAGAGGATGCACTCGACAACGAGTTCGAGCGCTTTTGATCGGAGGCGGGAGAAACAAGGAATAGCGCAACAGGGCCGGACAGTACAATAAATTGTCCGGCCCTGTTTTTATGTTCAGGGCAAGACTATGGTGGGTTCGTTCCCCTGGCGATAGAGCAGGATAGTGTTTCCCATGATTTGAGCAACTCGCGACTGAGTGGCCGCGGAGAGTTGTGCGGCCACTTCATTGCGGTCCGACAGGCAGCCTTCCTGAAGCTTGACCTTGATCAGTTCGTGGGCGGCCAGCGCTTCGCTGGTGGCCTCGATCACGGCTTCATTGATTTCATCTTTTCCGACCATGACCACCGGCTTGAGATGGTGCCCGAGGCCGCGCAGGTAGCGCGCTTGTTTTCCGCTGAGTTTTTCCATGATTTTCTCCGTTACAGGATTTGGCCCATCAGCCAGTAGAGGAACATGCCGACCAGTACGGTGCCCCCCAGGCTGCGGGTTTTGAGTGCAAAAAGCAGGGTCGGGATGGCGACCAGAAACTCCGGCTTGTCGAGCTGAAACCGCTGTGCTGTGTCATCGACGAACAGCGCCGGTGCGATTAGCGCACTGAGTATCGCCACTGGAATCAGCCCGAGCCAGTCGATGAGCCACTGTGGGAGCTTTTTCTGTGCCAGATAGACCAGTGGCAGTGCTCGTGGCAGATAGGTGACGACACCCATTCCGACAAACAGCAACAGATAGTCGTTGAATGTCATTTTTGTCTCCGGTAGCGGCGCATCATCAAGTAGCCACAGGTTGCAGCGCAGACCGAGGCACCAACGATATAAGAATCTCCCGGTATCCACAGTGCCCAGACGACAGACATCAGGGCGGCAATAAGCCCGGTGAAGATGTAGATGCGGCCTTGCAGTTGAAAGACCAGCAGGCAGATAAACATACCGTACAGGGCGTAGTCGATACCGAAGGCCCCCTGCGGGACAAACTGACCGATCAAAGAGCCGCTGACGGTCGCTACGACCCAGGTGCTGTTGGCCAGATGGTTGACCGTCAGGGCCCGCCAGCGATCCCATTGACCGTTGCGAAACCGGGTCATGTTGACGGCAAAACTTTCATCGGTAATGCCATAGGCGAACAGCCAGAGAAAGCGGGGCCTGATGTTGTTGAGATAGACGGCGAGGGCTGAACTCATCAATGTGTGACGTAAATTGACAACAAAGGTGGTGATGATGATCGAAGAGATCGAGGCACCACTGGCAATCAGGGCGACGCAGATAAACTGAGCACTGCCAGCAAAGACCAGGGATGACATCATCGCCACGGCCCACCAGGGTATCGATGCCTTCTGGGCCAGAACCCCCAGCGCCAGACCGATGGGGATATACCCCATGCAGATCGGCCAGGCGGCTGTCGCGCCATCCTGAAGGGGGGTCCTTGAGCGGTTCTGTGATGATAATTTGTTCATAATACAGAGACTTACGTATAAAACTTGAGAAACGATATGAGGGTGCCAGAGTGTGTGCCGCTGACGCCAGCGTCCATAAACCATGCCGCCAGGTACAGGTCAAGAAAATTCAGTTTACGGCACTGATGATGGGTTCACCCGCTGTGCCGGGATTCTTTTTTACATCCCGCCGCGGTTGCATTAAATTAATGCGGGTCGCAGGCAGGGGCAATTATTGCGGTCCGACAGATCACAGAGTAGGCAGTCGGTCGACGACCGGTTAAATCCTGTCTGCTACCGATTGGAGATGAGAGGGGTATGGCACTTTCTATCTACGCAAGTAATCGATTAGAGCAACTGGTTGATGCCTTTGCCGTGGTCGCTCAGCAGCCACTGTCCAGCCCTCTGGTGCCGGAGCAGATTGTCGTTCAGAGCCGTGGCATGCAGCGCTGGCTGTCGATGGCCCTCGCCAGAAAATTCGGGGTTTGGGCGAACTGTGAGTATCCCTTCCCCAACGCGGCCATTCAGTCGCTGTTCTCCGCAGTCCTCCCCGACAGTTCTGTCTCCAGCAGGATGTCGAAGCAGACCTTGACCTGGAGGATTCTTCACACGCTTCCGGCGCTTCTTGCCGAGCCCGAATTTGCCCCGCTGCGCGGCTACCTGCAGGATGAAATCGACAGCCTCAAAGCGTACCAGCTGGCGGGAAAGATCGCCGACAGTTTCGATCAATACAGTCTGTTTCGTGATGACATGCTGGAATCGTGGGAGCAGGGCCACGGGGAAGGGTGGCAGCCGATCCTGTGGCGGGCCCTGATCGCCGATACCGAGGGATACCACCGTGGACAGCTCAGTCGCATGTTTCTGAAAAAACTTTCAGAGGAAACTCCCCTCGATACAGAGCTTCCTGAGAGGCTGTCGTTGTTTGGTATTTCCTATTTGCCGGAGCGCCACCTTCATCATCTGACGGCGATTGCTCAGTGGACCGATATCCACATGTTTCTTCTCAGCCCAACGCGGGAATATTGGGCCGATATCCGCGCGCGGCGCGAACAGATCAAACTGTCGCCTCAGCACCGCGAGTTGCGAATTGAGGGCAACCCGCTGCTGGCCTCCCTCGGTCGTCTCGGACGCGAGTTTTCCGATATGATTATCGACGCCTCAGAGCAGGCACACATCGATCAGGATATCTACCTCGATTGTGGCGAAGACACTCTGCTGCAGGCGCTGCAGTCCGACATTCTCAACCTGCGCAGCGCCAAGCCGGGGGAGATAAAACGTCCCCTCGTCCGGAATGATCTTTCAGTCATGCTGCAGTCTTGTCACAGCCCGATGCGCGAAGTCGAAGTGCTGCACGATCAGCTGTTGTTCCTGTTTGAGCAGCACACCGATCTAACCCCGGCAGATGTTCTGGTCATGACGTCCGACATCGAAAACTATGCACCGTACATTTCGGCGGTGTTCGGTGCGGAACGTTGTGCGGAGAAACGCTTTCCCTTTGCTATTGCAGATCGTTCTCTGGCCGACTCGGGCGAAATATCTGCTCTGTTGCAGAAACTCCTACTCCTGCCAACAGCCCGTCTGACCCTTGTTGAACTTCTGGATTTTATCGAGTCAGCCCCGATCTGTGAGCGTTTTGATATTGCACCTGACGAGATCGAACAGATGCGCCGGTGGCTCGATGACGTTCGGGTGCGCTGGGGGGCTGATGCGGAGGATCGTGCCCGGCTCGATCTCCCCAGCTATGCCCAGAACAGCCTTCAGGCAGGGCTTGATCGCCTGTTGCTCGGTTTTGCCATGGCAACCGACGGCTCACGGATGTTCAACGATCAGCTCCCCTGTGATGGTGCTGAAGGCTCCAGCGCCATCACATTGGGGAAGCTGTGTCAGCTTGTCCAGCTGATCATTGAAGCCCGCGAGAGGCTTGCTCTGCCGCAGACTTTAAGTGATTGGGGCTCAGAACTGAAAACGCTTCTGGCGACCTTTGTCTGCGAAAATGACATCAATCAGCGTGAGCTGGACCAGATCGGGGGGCTGGCAACCGAACTCATCACGCTTCAGAACAATGCGGACTATCTTCGACCGATCTCTGCGGAGATCTTCCGTAGTTGGATATCTTCCCAACTGGAGAACAGCGAGCAGAGCTACGGCTTTATGACCGGTGGCGTAACCTTTTGTGCCATGCTGCCGATGCGAAGTATCCCCTTTAGGGTGATTGCGCTGTTGGGAATGAACGATGATGCTTTTCCTCGCCAGGGGAGGGCGCCCGGTTTTGATCTGATCGCACAGCAGCCCCGCCGGGGCGATCGTTCGTTGCGTGAGGAAGATCGCTACCTGTTTCTCGAGGCGATCCTTTCGGCCCGCGATGTCCTCTACATCAGTTATGTCGGCCAGAGCCCACGGGATAATGGCGAGATCCCCCCGTCAGTTCTGGTTAGTGAATTTCTCGACTGTATCGATCAGAATTTCACTATCGACGGCAAACCCGCATCAGCACACCTGCTGACCAAGCACCGCCTGCAGGCCTTCAGCCCGATCTATTTCTCCGGCCAGAGCACGCTGTTCAGCTATTCATCAGCGAACTGTGCGCAGCGGCCTGCCAGCAACAGTTCTCCGCCGTTCGGTCTGTTGCTAACGTCACCGCTCCCGGAACCGGACAGTTCGCTGAAACAGATCGATCTGGATCGGCTGCTCCGTTTCTACGATAACCCCGCCCGTTTCTTCCTTGCGCAGCGCCTGCAGCTTACGATCACGGCGCTGGATGAGCCGCTTGAGGAGAAGGAACCCTTCATGCTGGGGCACCTCGATGCGTATCTTCTCAAAGATGACCTGATCGAAGCGGCGCTGCGAGGAGACGATCCACGGGACTCATTCACTGCGATCCGTGCGCGGGGTGTTCTGCCGCCCGGAGAGCCGGGAACCGTCGCCTTTGAAGAGCTGCTGGAGCAGGTGACCCAGTTTACTGATAAACTCACCAACTTGTGCAACGGCCACAGTCGCCGGGATGACCTCGAATTTGACCTGAGGGTCGGAGAGTTCAGCCTCGGTGGGCGTCTGTCCAGCCTCTGGAACCATGCCCAGATCCGTTACCGCTGCAGCTCGTTCAAGGCCAAAGATCTGATGCGGCTCTGGATCCGTCATCTGGTCCTGAATCTCCTCGCCCAGTCTGATCCTGATCTGCCCGATCAGTCCTTCCTTTTGATGCGAGACAAGAGTGTTCATTTGTCAGCGATTACTGATCCGCGCGTCGCACTGCAGCAGGTTCTGGACCTCTACTGGGAGGGGTTATGCCGTCCCTTACCCTATGCCGCCGAGACCACGCTGGCGTTCAGTCATAAGTTGTCCTGGAACGAAGACAAGGCGCGCAAGGTGTGGTTTGGGAGCGACTTTAAAGCCGGAGAAATAAAAGACACCTACCTGAAGCGCTGTTTCGGGGAGAACGCTCTGGTTGGATCGGAGTTTGACCGGGTGGCCCGCCTGCTGATGACACCATTGCTGAGTCACCTGGGGGGATAAAAAAATATGCAAGAATTTAATCATCTCGATGTTGTCCTGTCCGGGACAAACCTGATCGATGCCAGCGCCGGCACTGGAAAAACCTACGCGATCAGCTGTCTCTATCTGCGCCTGCTCATCGAGTCCGGCCTGACCCCCGAGCAGATTCTGGTCGTCACGTACACCGAGGCTGCCACCAAGGAGCTGCGCGGGCGGATCCGGTGCCGCATCCGTGAAATGCTGAATGTTCTCGACGGTGCCGTCTCGAAGGATCCCTTTCTGTGTGGCCTGCACACCCGGATTCTTTCGCAGAAAGATCAGGCACGTGAGCGTCTTGATCTGGCGCTTAAGTCGTTCGATACCGCATCGATTTACACCATCCACGCGTTCTGCCTGCGCGCCCTGCAGGACAATTCGTTCGAAAGTGGTTCGACCTACGAAACTGAGTTGGTCACAGATCCGACGCCGTTGCTGCAGGAGGTGGTCGACGATTTCTGGCGTGGCCGTTTTTTTGTCAAGGATGCCCCGCTGTATAAACAGGCTCTCAAGGTATTGGGGAGGACCCCGGACAGTCTGCTTGGCTTTGTCAAAAAGTTCATAAGTTTTCCACTGGAAAATTTACTGCCGACCTTTCGACCGGAGCAGATTGTACAGCTCGAGCAGGAGATCGCTACGACCTATCGCGCATTGCAGGACTGCTGGGAGAAATCCGCTGCTCAGGTGCAGCAGATGATCTATGATGACAAAGGGTTGAGACGCACCAAGGGCGTCTATCGCGCGGACAACCTGCCTGGACTGTTCGATGATATGGACAGTTATTTGGGACAGGGAAGGGCCCTGGCGCTTTTTTCCGATTTTGACAAATTCTGCAGCAGCACGATCGCAAACAACATGAAGAAAAATACCGCGTCCCTTCAGCATCTGTTTTTCGATCTCTGTCAATCGCTTAAAGAAACTATAGACCAGCGCCTCAATGCCCTGCGGTGGGAACTGATTGTATTCTGCAAGCACCAGCTTCTGCAGCGTAAGCGGACGTTAAACATCCGCTTCTTTGATGATCTCCTCGCTGATCTGAACGACGCCCTGCACAGTCCATCGGCACAGACCCTGATCGATATCCTCGCTGGCCGCTACCGCGCCGCGCTGATCGATGAGTTTCAGGACACCGACCCAATCCAGTTCAGTATCTTCGATCGCCTCTTCCACAAGTCGACTGCGCCGCTGTTTCTGATCGGTGATCCCAAACAGGCCATCTACAGTTTCCGGGGGGCCGATATCTTTGCTTATCTGCAGGCGGCCAGCGGGGTCGGTGACGATAAACGGTTCACCTTGACGGGAAACTGGCGGTCCACCCCCGAGCTGCTGCAGGCGCTGAATCTTCTCTTTAACCGACAGGCCAACCCTTTTGTTTTTGAGCGGATCAGCTATCATGAGGTCTCATCGGGAAACCCGGAGGGCCGCCACGGCGTCACCTTCGATGGTAAACTGCTGGCACCACTCCAACTGTGCTATCCACACGAGACGCAGGCGATAAAGTCCGCTGATGCGCTTGAGCTGATTCCCGGCTCAGTCGCCGGCGAAATCGGACGATTACTCGAAGGCCCCGCCAAGCTCGCTGAGAAAGATGTGGTTCCGGAGGATATCGCCGTCATCGTCCGGACCCATATGCAAGCCGAACAGGTCTATCAGGCGCTTCAGGCCCGCGGGATCCCCTGTGTGATCCGCAGCAATAAAAGCCTGTTTTCCACCGGGGATGTCGCCGATATCGCGGTGGTTCTGACTGCCCTTGCCGACCCTGCGAACGGGATGAAGCTGCGCGCGGCTCTTGCCACACCGCTGCTCGGTTCGTCGGCGGAGGATATCGCTGACTACCTTGTCGATGAATCGGTCTGGGAGACTGTCCTCGAGCGTTTTCAACACTACGGACAGCTCTGGCACCGCGACGGATTTATGGTGATGGCGCAGGCCTTGCTCGACGGTGAAGATGTCAGGAATCGTCTGCTGGCGTACCCAGACGGTGAGCGGCGGATGACCAACATCCTTCACGCTCTGGAGGTCCTCCATCAACAGGTCCATCGGCGGCGGCTCGGTCCGGAAGGTCTACTGGCCTGGCTGACCGATAAGATGAGCCGTAAGGATCAGGATGAAGAACATCAGATCCGCCTTGAAACGGACGAGAAGGCTGTCAAGATCGTGACCGTCCATGTCAGTAAGGGGCTTGAATATCCTATCGTTTTCTGTCCTTTCATGTGGAGCGGGATCTCCGAGACAGAACCCGTCGTTAGCTTTCATGAAGAGTTTCGTCTGCTGCAGGATTATGGTTCTGATCAATTTGCCATCAACAGCATCAAGGCCCGCAGGGAGTCACTCGCCGAGCAGATGCGGCTGTTGTATGTCGCGCTGACCCGGGCACAGTCCCTCTGTTATCTATACTGCGGTGATATCAGGGCGACAAAAAACAATGCGAAACAACCGCAAACCTCTCCGGTCTCGTTTCTGCTGCACGCCGATGCCACGACCCGCGAGTGCGATATGGACACTGTTGCTGCGCTCAAGTCCGAAGTCGCGACGCTCTCGACCACGGATGTCGTTCAGCAATTGAAAGAGATAGAAAGGAACAGTCAGTCCGTTATCGCATCCCGTTTGTACCCCCCGCGTGAAAACTCTGTCGTGTCCCTGCAGGATGAGAACAGCGGTATCCCTTTGAACGCACGCACCTTTCGCGGGAAGATCAGCACCACATGGCATGTTGGCAGCTTTACCTCTCTTGCGGCCCAACATCACCCGGGTTTGCCTCAGCGGATCGAATACGAAGAGCGAGAAAATGACGACTTTTCTCTTCCGGCGGATCTGGAGCAGTCACCGCCCGATGACATCTTCCTCTTCCCCAAAGGGGCTAAAACCGGTGTCTTCTGGCATGATATTTTTGAACGTCTCGACTTTTCTGCAGCAACACCGGCGCACGTCGATGAGCTTGTAACCTGCGGACTGGAGGCCTACGATTTTGAACCCTGGTGGCGCCCCTGTCTGAACACCATGGTCAACGCTGTCGTCAACGCGGCGTTGCCAGCGGAGGACGGCCCTTTTACGCTGGCTGAATTGACTCCCGGCAGCTGGATTGCCGAGATGGAATTCTTTCTTCCGCTGCGGCTCCTGTACAGTGATCGGCTGGCGAACTGTTTGCGTGATCACCGATCGGCCCGTGCGCAGTTTGACCTTGCGCAGATGGCTCAAAAACTCGGTTTTGCTCCCATCGAAGGGATGTTGCGAGGCTTTATCGACCTGATTTTTACCTATAACGGGCGCTACTATCTGCTCGACTGGAAATCGAACCATCTCGGTAACAGCCGGAGGGACTATGACAACGCCGCACTGCAGAACGCGATGGTGGAGCATCTCTATCCCCTCCAATACCTGCTCTATACGGTTGCCCTCGATCGCTACCTGACACAGCGGGTGGCCGATTACAGCTATGAAACACATTTCGGCGGGGTGTATTACCTGTTTCTTCGCGGGGTCGATGCAGGGTCGATGGACAACCATGGTATCTTCAGCGATCGTCCCAGTGCGGAGCTGATCAGCGATCTTCGCGCGCTGCTGGTCGATATGGAAGGGGTGACTGCTCATGCCTGAGATCTCTCTTGCAGATATCGATCGTCATTTTGCACGCTATATCTATCGGCAGGAGCGCTCATGTCACGCGGCTCTTATCTCTCATCTGGCAGCGCTGGTGAGTCACAGCGTCAGCGAGGGCCACACTTGCCTCGATCTGACGACATTGGTCGACAGTTCCGTGCTGATCGATGATGAACAGGTCGATCTGCCACCACTGGATGTTCTGAAACGCTGCTTTGTGGAGAGCTCGACGGTAGGTAAAGCAGGGGAATACAAGCCGCTGATTGTCGATGAGGGTGAACGTTTGTACCTGCATCGCTACTGGACATACGAATCCGATCTGGCGACGGCGCTGCTGACTCTTGCGGAATCTACCGATCCGATCGGTAACGATTCAGGTCTCTTCCGGTTTCTGGATGACTTCTTCCCGCCGCTGCCAGGACCGACCACAGACTGGCAGCGGATGGCCGCCCTGACCGCCCTGCGGAAGCGATTCTGTGTCATCTCCGGTGGCCCCGGCACCGGTAAAACCACCACCGTCGTCAAGATTCTCGCGCTGCTGCAGTTGCGCGCAAACAATAAGCTGAAAATAGCTCTCGCGGCGCCTACCGGCAAATCCGCGGCCCGACTCAAGGAGTCGATTGCAACAATGACTGCGGCGTTACCCTGCACCCAGGAGACCCGGCAGGTCATCCCCCAGGAGGTCAAAACCCTTCATCGCTTGCTCGGCTATCGGGCCGGTTCCGTTCAGTTTCGACACAATTCAGACAACCGGTTGCCCTACGATGTTGTGGTGATCGATGAGGCGTCCATGGTGCCGCTGACCCTGATGGCGAAACTGGTCGCTGCGCTGAAGTCGACCTGTCGACTGATTCTGCTCGGCGACCGTGACCAGCTGGCCTCGGTAGAAGCCGGGGCGGTGCTGGGTGATCTGTGTGGACCTTCGGCAGGAGAACCTTTTTCGGCCGATTTTGCGACCCTGATGATGCGTGCCGGCGCTCGTCAATCGCTGCAGACCATAGCGCAGGGACAGGAGCCACCGCTGACCGACACCCTGCTGGTACTGAAGCAGAACTATCGTTTTGCTGACAACAGTGGCATTGCCCGGCTCAGCCGTTTGGTCAACCGTGGTGACGGGGAGGGCGCACTGGCGGTAACGACCGATCGGTCGTTTCCGGACATTGCCCTTCAGGATTTGCCCGCAGTGGTGCAGTTACAGTCCGAACTGCATTCCCTGCTTGCCGAACATTACGCTCCCTATCTGCGAACCGATACCGCAGCACAGGCCCTGTGCCTGTTTGATCGTTTCCGGATCCTGTGTGCGCTCCGCTCCGGACCCTTCGGCGTGGATGCGGTTAACAGTCTGGCACAGAACTGTCTTGCGCGGATCGGCTTGATCGATCCACAGGCAGAATTTTATCATGGTCGACCGGTGATGATTACGGTCAACGATTATCATCTCGATCTCTACAATGGCGACATCGGTATTGTTCTAAAGGACGGTGAGCGCTTCAGGGTTTACTTCGCTGGTGCCGATGGGCAGATAAGGGATCTGCCGGTGACGCGATTGCCCCGGCATGAAACGGTTTATGCGATGACGATTCACAAGAGCCAGGGCTCGGAATTCGAACATGTCCTCACCCTGTTGCCGGAGCGGGATGGTGAGGGGCTGGGGCGGGAGTTACTCTACACGGCGATCACCCGGGCACGGTCCTCTGCACATATCTGGGCGAAGCAGGATGTGTTTCAGCAGACCGTTTCTTCAAAAATCGGACGGCGGTCCGGTTTACGCGCAAGGCTCTGGCCGGGGCAGAACAGCGATCAATAAAAGGTGGTGAGGGACTAAAGGACCTGCTTCAAAAAGGCTTTGGCCCGTTCTTCACGGGGTTCGGTGAAGAAATGCTCGGGGGTGCCTTCTTCGACGAGCTTGCCATGATCCATAAACAGGACACGGTCGGCCACTTCGCGGGCAAAGCCCATCTCGTGGGTGACGACGACCATGGTCATCCCTTCGCGGGCCAACTGCTGCATAACTTCCAAGACCTCGCCGACCATCTCCGGATCGAGTGCGCTGGTCGGTTCATCGAACAGCATGACCTTGGGATCCATGGCCAGCGCCCGGGCGATGGCGACCCGTTGCTGCTGTCCACCCGAAAGTCGAATCGGAAATTCCTTCTCTTTTTCGGCAATGCCGACCTTCTTCAGCAGTTCACGCCCCTTGGCTTCGGCTTCAGCACGTTTGCGCTTGCGGACCGTCATCTGCGCCAGAACCAAATTTTCCAGAACGGTTTTGTGGGGGAACAGGTTGAACTGTTGAAAAACCATGCCGACCTCACGGCGGACCAGGTTGAGATCGGTCTTCCGGTTCGAAAGGTCAACCCCGTCGATAAATATCTTGCCCGACGTCAGGGTTTCCAGGCCGTTGAGGCAGCGCAGATAGGTTGATTTTCCTGATCCGGACGGGCCGATTATGACGACAACTTCACCCGGTTTGATGTGGGCCGATACGCCGTCGACGGCATGAACAATCTGCCCGCGACCGGCGAACGTTTTTTTGAGATCGACTGTTCTAATCACTGACTGCAAGCCTCCGTTCGACCAGGGATATCACCTGAGATAGTGCAAATGTCATGACCAGATAGAGCAGGGCGACCACGAACCAGATTTCAAAGGTCGCAAAGGTCGAGGTGATGACCTCGCGGCCACTCTTGGTCAGATCGTTGATGGCGATAACCGAAACCAGTGATGAGTCTTTGATCAGACTGATAAACTGACCGGCCAGAGGGGGCAGGGTGCGTTTAAATGCCTGCGGCAGGATGATATAGACCATCGCCTGCGGCACATTCATACCGAGGGAGCGGGCCGCCTCCATCTGTCCTTTGGGAATCGACTGAATACCGGCTCGGATAATCTCGGCGACATAGGCACCGGCAAATACCGCTAGGGCAAAGATACCGGCCACGAAGCGGTCGATATCGAGGACTGTGCCGAGAAAGAAATAAAAGATGAACAGCTGAACCAGCAGCGGCGTTCCGCGGATCAGCTCGACATAGATCGCTGACAGATCGCGCAACGTCGTATTGTTTGACACCCGGCAGAGTCCGGTAATCATACCGATGATCAAACCGAGGACGCTGGCGGCTGCGGATATCCAGAGGGTGTTCCATAGGCCGATAACCAGTGGGCCGGCTTGCCACTCGAAGGTCGATCCAATGTGATCCCCCTCGAACAGGTCTTCGTCGATACTGACATTGAGCGTTGTCGAGTCGATCTCAAAGAACAGCTCGTCATCGGTCTCGCTGATAAACTTGATCCGGGTCTTTTCGCCAAGGTTTTCGATGTCCGCAACGAGACCGTCTGCCGGGGCGTTGGTCATGGTCTCGGCGTGATAAACGAAATACTGGGGAACCCGTTTCCAGCGCCAGGTGTAATCGATTTTTGTCGTCGCAACCCAGAGTCCGGCACCCAGCATCAGCAGAACGACAAGGGTCAGGATACGCCAGGGCAAGACGTTCTTGGTCGTATTCACCATTTAAATCTTTCAGTTCGGGACAGATATGAAAACCGGAAGAGGCACATCTCCTGCCCCTTCCGGTCCTGTCGGTTTTATTATTTGAGCTGTTTTAGCCAAGCGTCGCTGAGGAACCATTTCTTGTAGATCTTGTCGTAGGTTCCGTCATTTTTTGTCTGGACAAGAAAGTTGTCCAGCCAGTTGATGAAATCGGCATTGCCGCGCTTAACCCCCCAGGCCAGGGGCTCGTAGGTAAAGGGGGTGTCCAGCAGAACCAGCTTGCCTTAACCTTTTTCAGCAAAGGCGATGGCGTTGTAGGGCAGATCGTAAATAAAAGCGTCGATCTTGCCGTTGACCAGATCCATGACGCCTTCCTGCTCGGTTTCAAAGGAGATATAGATTCCTTTGGGAATCATGCGCTTGGTGGCCTGTTCCCCGGTGGTTCCCAATTTTGAGGCAACCTTAAATTTCTTGTTATTCAGGTCTTTGTAGGATTTGACCGTGTCGGCCAGCTCTTTGCGGATCAGGATGCTCTGACCAATGACAATGTAGGGGTCGGCAAAGCTGATCTTCATGTTGCGTTCCTGGGTCAGGGTCATGCCGGACATGATGATATCGAATTTGTCGGTAAGCAGGGCGGGGATGATGCCGTCCCAGGCCGTGCTGACCAGCTCAAGTTTAACCCCCATCGCCTTGGCCATCCGCTTGGCCATGTCGACATCAAAACCGACGATGTCGCCCTTTTTGTTGGTCATCTCGAAAGGCATGTAGCCGGGCTCCATACCGACCCGCAGTGTGCCGCGCTCGAGAATATTATCGAGCGTATCCGCGGTGGCGAATCCTGGAACAGAGATGACAAGCGCCAGCAGTAAACTCAGAAACAAGCTCATCTTTTTCATGGTGTCTCCTTTTTTAATGAAATGGTGAAACGCAGACAGGTCAGCGGTCCGCGAACGTGCTTAATAAGACTTTCCTTCATCGAGCAGTTCAGAAATATACATGCGTGTTTTGCAGATAGGGCATTGCGGCAGGTCATCAACGGGAAGATAGACGATCTCCGTGTGACGACATTTGGGGCAGATGATCTCGATCGGTTCGCGCTTACCTCGGTCCATATGGACTCTCCCGTAACCAGAAAACGCAGGCAATTTGATCTCTTTAAAAAATTTCTTATAGCATGGGACCTGACCGTCAACAAGGGAATATACGCACTGTTTTGACGGACAGGATCGTCCCGCGCGATCAGCCTCTTGCTTCGCACTGTCCCACCGGCAGCAGTCACCGCCTTTCTCCTTTACAAGGTGCGGATGTCAATCTATTATAAGAAGTTTTCATTCGTCGATAGTTCGTTCTTGTTTATATAAACAGACCAGAGAAATGCATGAATCAGCAGCAGATCCGTAATTTTTCAATTATTGCCCATATCGACCACGGCAAATCGACCCTGGCCGATCGTCTTCTGGAAGCCACCGGAGCCCTCAGTGACCGCGAAAAGTCGGATCAGTATCTCGACAAGATGGAACTGGAGCAGGAGCGCGGGATCACCATCAAGGCTCAGGCGGTCCGCCTCAACTATACCGCCAAAGATGGTCAGACCTATATTCTCAATCTGATCGATACCCCGGGACACGTGGATTTTTCCTACGAAGTCAGCCGCTCACTATCGGCCTGTGAAGGTGCGATGCTGGTCGTTGACGCCGCGCAGGGTGTCGAGGCGCAGACTCTCGCCAATGTCTATATGGCCCTCGATCAGGATCTGGAGATCTTCCCGGTACTCAACAAGATCGATCTCCCCAGCGCTGAACCCGAGCGGGTGAAGCAGGAGGTCGAAGAGATTATCGGTATCGATACCAGCGACGCCATCGAAGCCAGCGCCAAGGATGGCCTGGGCATCGAAGATATCCTTGAGACGGTGGTCGCCCGTGTCCCCCCTCCGGAAGGTGACCGCAGCGCGCCCCTTAAAGCCCTGACCTTCGACTCCTGGTACGACTCTTATCAAGGCGTTATCATGCTGGTGCGTGTTATCGACGGGGTGATGAAAAAGGGTGACAAGGTCAAGCTGATGGCGACCGGCGGCGTTTATGAGATCCAGAAGGTCGGCGCATTCAGTCCTCATCCGCTCACCCTGCCGGAACTTGCGGCCGGTGAGGTCGGTTTTGTTATCGCCGGGATCAAAGTGGTCGAGGATGCCAAGGTCGGTGATACCATCACCCATCTGCATGC
>PKUC01000026.1 GCA_002868865.1 Desulfuromonas sp.
CGATAACTGTCCTTGCCCGGATGATCGATATCGAAGTGGTGGGCGTCGTGCTTGATGGTACCAACCCGGTAGCCGCGCTGTTTCAGATCACGGATCACCGCGGTGAGAAGCGTCGTCTTGCCGGTCCCAGAACGGGCGATAAAGGAAATTGCCGGAACCTGTTTGTATTTCTCCATACTAATCACCCAATGCCGTGGAGTTGCCGAGCAGATGAACATCGACCCTGTCACCGGCAGCATAACGTTCCCTGTCTGCAGCGAGCAGCGCGATCCCCTGCGCGCACACCATGGTGCGCTGAATGCCGGTGTTCTGATCACCGGAGCTGACAACCTGAAGTCCACCGTCCCCGTCGATCTCCACCGCGACCCGCATCAACTGGGTCCGGCCGACCTTTTTGGTGACCGGTTCCTGCAGCCGCGCCTTGAAGAGAGGCTTGGCCAAAGTCCGGTGTCCCATCATCTTCAGCAGCGCCGGACGGACAAATTCTTCGAAGGTGATCAGCGCCGAAACCGGATTACCCGGCAATGAAAACACCGGGGTCCTCCCCTTCAAGCCGAAGGCGGTGGGCTTGCCCGGCTTGATATTGATTTTCCAGAACTGCTGCTTTACACCCAATTCGTCGAGCACTTCACGAACCAGATCGCGGTCGCCCGCTGAGACCCCAGCAGAGGTGATCAACACATCGGCCTGCAAACCGGCGCCAAGCTTTTCACGCAGACTGTCACGATTGTCCGTAGCAATACCGAGCAGCTGCGCTTCACCACCGATCTGACGAACTGCCGCCGCCAATGCCCAGGAATTACTGTTGACGATTCCTCCTGTGGTCGGCTCGTCACCGAGCTCCTGCAGTTCATCTCCAGTAGACAAAATCGCCACTCGCACCCGTCGCCGTACCGGCATCAGTACCATGCCGAACGAGGCCAGCAGGCTGATCTCACCCGGCCGCAGCACAGTACCCGCTGCGATGATCCGCTCACCCGGGCGAATGTCCTCGCCCTGAAAACGGATATGATCACCTGCCTTTACCGGACCGAGCAGCCTGACCTGATCCGGTGACTCTTCGGTCTCCTCAAAAGGGACTATCGCATCGGCTCCGGGGGGGATCGGTGCTCCGGTCATGATCTTCACCGCCGTGTTCGGCGCAACAGAACAATCGAGCGCGCCACCCGCGGGCAGATAACCCACAACCGGCAATGTTGTCCCAGGGCTGCAGTCTTCGGCGCGCACGGCATAACCATCCATGGCCGAATTATCAAACAGTGGCAGCGCCCGATTGGCGATGACATCTTCGGCCACCGCCCGACCGGCGGCATCGAGCAACGCGACCTTTTCGATCGAAAGCGGCTGCACCGCAGCAAGAATCTGATCCCTGGCCTGATGAAATGAGAGCATGGCAGTCCCTAAGCAGTGAAGGTTAACGCTGTTGAACAATATTGAGGCCCAGGTTGACCAGCAGGGCCACCCCGAGCAGAACCAATCCCAACGCCAGCCCGAAGGCGAACTCCCCCTTGCTGGTTTCCAGAGCGATGGCGGTGGTCATGGTGCGGGTACTGTTGCGGATGTTGCCCCCCAGCATCATTGCCACTCCGACTTCGGCGATCACCCGGCCAAACCCGGCGATCACCGCAGCCATCACCCCGAAACGAATCTCCCGCAGCAGCTGACGGGCGGCCTGCAGATGAGACGCGCCGAGAGTCAGGGCGGTGCTGATAATCCGGCGATCGGCGCCACTCACCGCTGCGAGCACCAGGTTGGCGATAATCGGCGTGGCCAGCACGGTCTGGCCGGCGATCATCGCCAGCGGGGTAAACAGCAGCCCCAACGGACCCAGCGGCCCCTGACGACTGAACAGGCCGAATAGCACCAGACCGACCACCACGGTCGGCAGCGCCATCAGGGTGTTGAGCAGGGTGATCAGCAGTCGACGACCCCGGAAGCGGCTCAGTCCCAGCCACAGGCCGATCGGAATCCCCAGCAGCGCGGCAATCACAGTGGCACAGCCGGAGGTATAGAGGGAGGTCCAGACGGTCATCTGCACCTCCCGATCAAAGCCGAGGATCAGCTCGATTGCTGTGATGAATGAATCACCCAGGTAGCCCACACCGTTCCCCTAGTCGACGACATAAAACAGCTGCTGACCACCCTTGCGAAATCCGGTGATCAGTGCTTTGGCCTGTTGTGAGGTCAGATAATCGAGAAACTTTTTCGCCAGATCCACCTTGACGTGGCTGTGCCGGACCGGGTTGACCATAATCACCCCGTAAGGATTGAACAGCCCCTTATCCCCTTCGACAACAATCTTCAGCGGTGTCTTCTGCTGATACGCGATATAGGTGCCACGATCGGACAGGGTATACCCCTGACGCTCGCCAGCCATGACAATCACTTCACCCATGCCGCGTCCCGCTTCGAGATACCAGTCGCCGGCCGGTGCAACATCTGCCTTTTGCCACAGCTGCTTTTCCCGCGAGTGAGTTCCCGAATCGTCGCCGCGAGAAACGAAGGTGCTTTTACTGGCTGCAATTTTCGCCAGCGCGATGGCGGTCTCAGAACCTCCCTTAACCTCGGCCGGATCGTTAGCGGGACCGAGCAGGACAAAATCGTTATACATGACATCCCGGCGGTCGACGCCGAAACCGGCCTCGACAAAGTTGTCTTCCTTGCCGCGGGCATGAACCATGATGACATCCACATCTCCGGTTTCACCGAGCTTGATCGCTTTTCCGGTGCCGACGGCAATCACATCGACGCGGCAATCATTAGCCGCCTCGAAGGGGGGCAACAGCTCCGCAAGCAGGCCCGAATTTTCCGTCGAAGTGGTGGTCGCCAAGCGCAGTCGTTCTACAGCCATGGCAGTTCCAGCCAGCATGAGCAGACAACCCAGCAGAAGAAGGATACGCAGTCCCTTCATTGTTTTTAGTGCCTCCATGTTTAAACCAGTTCAAAAACGCTTCTAACAAACAAAAGCGGCGCCATCCCGTGTGTGCTGCTTCTCTGTTTTTACTTCACAAAAAATCGCTATATGCGGAGGCTAGCAGCCCCCCCAGCGACCAACGGCTCGTCAGGACCCTGCGCCGGACACCCAGAAAGAATCGTGTCTGATCGGACCTGCGACACATGTCCATCTATCAGTTCGATCCGTTCCCCGTCGATCCGCTGTGGCTGTGCAACATCGTGGGTCGCAATCACTACCGTCATCCCCTGCTCAGGCAACCCGGTCAGAAAACTTTCCAGCGCTTCTACCTGTGCGGCATCAAGGTTCGCTGTCGGCTCGTCGAGCAACAGCAGTTGCGGGCGCAGGCAGAGCGCACGGGCCAGAGCAACACGTCGGCTTTCGCCGCCGGAAAGCTCCCTGGTCGAACGCTGCTGAAAGCCACCCAGACCGACGATCTCTAACGCCTCGCCGATCCGCTCGGCCATCTCCCTGCCGGAAAACCCCCGCAGTTTCAGACCAAATGCGAGGTTTTTTTCGACGCTGCCGGCAAAGAGCAGGGGCGACTGTTCCACAAGGGTGATCTGTTGCCGTAACCGCCGAAACCTGCCGCCCGCGCTAAAAGTCGGCTGTTCAGCAAAGTACACCTCTCCGCTTTGCGGCATCTGCAGCAAGGCCAACAGACGCAGCAGAGTACTCTTGCCCGAGCCGTTCTGACCCTTTAAGGCATAGAGTCGACCCGCCCGCAGCTTCAAGTGGGGCACCTGCAGTCGGAACGTTCCCTGTTGCAGGACGATATTTTTCAGTTCGAGCAGTGTCATCCTCAGTTTTCATCCACAAAAAAGGCTCCCTCCGCACGGAAGAAGCCCTGAAAACCATTGAGCACACAATATGCGCACCAATGGTCTGTTTCAGGATCCCCTTTCCAAACGGGAGGCACGTCCGTTTCCAGACGCACCCATCGACCGACCGCCATGAGAAATATCCTGTTAGGCGGGACGGTTCGGAGAACCAGTATTTATTTTTTAATTGCCGCAGTTTTCCTGCAGCGGTTGTCGGACCAGCTCCTCATGCGCAACAAGGGTCCCCCGCAGACGGAAGTAATCCTCGGGGGTGTTAATATTCTGAAAGCTCTGCCCTTCCGGATCGAGTCGGCTCAGCTCATGGCTGGGGATTTCCACCACCTTGACCTGATCAAAAAAGAGCATGATCCGCCGCTGTCCGGCATCCAGCACCTGTTCCATAGCCGACAGACAGCTTTTGCTGTACAGAGCGTGCAGCGGTTCATGCCCGCTGTGGCTGTTTGGAATCACCAGATCACCACGGTCAGCCTGGGCACAAATGTATCTGATCACGCGAGATGAGATAAAGGGCATATCACAGCCGACCACAAAAATCTGTTCATTGTGGGCGTGTGACAGACCGGAATGGACCCCGGCCAGGGCCCCTTGCGCATAATAGAGATCGGGCACCTTGCGGCAGTCTATCTCGCTGTACAGTTCCGGCGAATTGGTAACAATCACCACCTCGTCGAACAATGCTGTCATCCGTGTATAGACATGGTCGATAAAACGGGCGCCCCGAATCGGCAGAAGCGACTTGTCGCTCCCCATCCGGCGACTTTCACCCCCGGCAAGAATGACCCCGGTGATCCCGGGGATACACTCCGTATCGGACGTGGAGAGCAGTTGTTGCGGATGGCTGTAAATCTCCAGTCCGCTGCCGCGCAGGTAGCCCACCAGAGTGATGCCCGCCTGCTCACAGAGTTCGATCGCCTTGTCGGTCGGTGAGGTCCGTGACGCCACCAGGCCAATTCCGAGACGCGCCGCTTTGGCGACCATCTCACTCGACACCCGCCCCGAAGTCACCAACATCTTGTCACGCAGGTCAATGTTGCGAAACAGTGCTTCACCGGCCAATCGGTCGAGGGTATTGTGCCGACCGATATCCTCGGCATAGACCAGCAGACGATCATCGTCGCCGATCGCCGCCGAATGGATGCCGCCGTGGCTACGATACTGTTCAGCCTTCTGTTGCAGATCCTTCATCAGCCGAAACAGGGCAGCGCTGCTGTAGCGCCTCGGCTTTTGACCGCTCTCAGCGAGCAGCGAAGCGGGCAGATTGTAGGCGATTCCGGTGCCACAACCGGAGGTCAAAGTCGGGCTGAGACGTTCGGGCAGAGCCCCTTTGAGCCGTACCTCTGCCAGTCCAAAGTCCTGACAGACTCCGAGGGATTGAATATCATCAAGTGTAGAAACAAAACCCTGCAGGTGAAAAAAACCGGCCAGTAAAAAGTTCAACTGATGGGGTGAACAGATCAGGGTCGCCAGATCGTGACCGTTGACCCGCAGGCGCAGCGGGTATTCCTCAACCACACAGCGCTCCACCTGTTCACTCCGTCCCTGAACAACGCGGGTTATTTTATGTACACTTCGATCCATCACCAATGTTCCTTAAACGATCTGTCCTTTATAGCGGCGGCTGTTAGGATACCGCCTCTCAGCCGCCGATTCTATCCCTTTTGTTCTAATGCAGTCCGCTAAATCCTCGGCAACGGGCGTGCAATCAGCTCGCTTTTACCGTCCGTCCTGCTTCGGTCACCTTCGTCCCCTTGTCACCACCATCGTGCTTTTGAAAGGAATCGGGCAGTGAATAATCGACCGTCTCAGGGTGATGTTCAAAGATCGGGAAGTAACGCGCGATCAGAACAAAAAACAGGATATGTCCGGCAATGATGCCGATCGTCACCAGCGATTCGATAAGTGACGGGTAGTAAATCTGGTTGGGATCCATCATACCGAACATCGACACGTTAAAACGGTTAAGAACCAGACCGAAGACCACCAGGCAGGCGGCAATCACCCGACGGCGATCATTATCGCGGACCGATTTCTGGGTAAACATGATAAACGGCAGGATAAAACCAACCACCAACTCAAGGAAGAACGACAGGGTCAGCAGGGGATTGTCAAAAAACGGTCCATCAGAGAGAACAAACAGACTGTACAGGCGGATGGCGATATAGGCCCCCAATGTCCAGGGCAGGATCTTCGCCAAGGTGCGCAGCAAGACCCCTTCGTTCGGCTGTCCCATCCATTTGTGACAGGCGCTCGCTTCGATGATAATGATACACATACCAGTACAGATAGCGCTGACCCAGAAAAGCAGGGGCAGCAGCGGGTTGTACCAGAGGTTATGCAGTTTATCGACAGCGATCAGGAAAAAGGTCCCCAGGGTCGACTGGTGCAGGGTCGAGATCGCAGCGGCGGCGACCACCAACGGCATCTCTATCCAGCGCAGCAATCGCAGCGGAAGATGCAGCCCGAAGCGCTCGCAGACCGGAGACAGAAATTCGAGAAACAGTACGGTGGTGTAGGCCGCCACGCACATCGACACCTCAAACATCGGCGAATGAACATTCCAGTAACGGAACACATGCCAGCCGCGATGCGGTTGACCGAGGTCGAGGAGCAGGCCGATGGAGACCAGCGAATACCCAAGAAAACCGGTGACAATCGCCGGACGGACCAGCGGTTCCAATTTCTTAATGCCGAAGCAGTGGACGATCGCACCTAAGGTAAAGGCGCCCGCCGCCAACGGTACGGCGGTTACAACATCGAAGGAGATCCACAGCCCCCAGGGGTAGGTATCGTTCATGTTTGTGGTCGCACCCAGGCCGTAAACAAAGCGCAGCAGCGATGCGACCACACCGATACCGACCAACAGCATCATGAATTTTATGAACCAGTGGAACCCTTTAATCTCACTGGCGATAACACGTACAGCGGTCATTCTTTCTCCTCCTTCGGCTCGGCTGAATCCTGCTCGTTCTGCAGTGCTTGTTGTTCTCTCTTGAGGCGTTCACGACGGTGAGTAATCCACGAGAACGCAGACAGGCCGCCGCCGACCGAAAGGAAAATTCCGGGAACCAGACGCAGCGCTTGCCAGGTGTAACCGGGCAACGGGCGCAGGGTCACCGCTTTAAAGCCGAGTTCATCGAAAGGCAGAGAGGTCAGGTAGATAACGGTGGTGCCGCCCGCTTCCTCTTTGCCGTACACTTTATTGATATAGCGATCGGGATAACGCGCCAGGCGCTGTTCCGCCAGTTTGATCATCTCGTCGCGTGGACCATAGCTGATCGCCGTCGGGCAGGCGGTCGCACAGGCCGGCTCCAGCCCCTCTTTAATCCGGCTGTGACAACCGGTGCATTTTTTAACCAGCGGCAGCCCTTTGCTCCATTCGTATTTGGGAACACCAAAGGGACAGGCAATCATGCAGAAACGACATCCGATGCAGCGATCGGCCTTGTAAATGACCGGACCCTCTTCGGTTTTCTGAAAGGCTCCAACCGGGCAGACCGATGCACAGGCCGGTTCGTTACAGTGCATGCACATCTCTTTGTAGAACGCGAACTCGTTCTGGCCGTTTTTCTGATAGTCGCGGAACTTGATCCGGGTAAAGGTATATTCAGACATCGCCGGAGGATTCTGATACCCTTCGCCGCTGAAGAACTCGGTCTCTTCCGCTTCGAGCTGATTCCACTGTTTGCAGGCGACCTGACAACCACGGCAACCGGTGCACTTGGTCATATCGATCAGGAAGGCATTGTTTTTTGAGGTATCGACGTTGCTCATGCTTTAAGACCTCCTTTCTCGATATTACAGAGGAAGGCTTTATATTCCGGAATCGTGGTATTGGCATCGCCGACGGCGGTGGTCAGGGTATTGGCGCTGCCACCGGTGGCCAGACCGTTGAAACCGAAGTGCCAGGGGAGACCGACCTGTTCCACCATCTTTCCGGACACACGCAGCGGCTTGATCCGCGCGGTGACCAGGGCGCGGGCTTCGATAGCGCCACGTTCAGAGGTGATGGTGACCATGTCACCGTTTTTCAGTCCCTTCCACTCAGCCATCTCTTCACTGATCTCGACAAACATATCGGGAACCAGTTCGACCAGCCAGGGCAGGTTACGGGTCATCGCCCCCGCTTGCCAGTGCTCGGAGACCCGGTAGGTGGTGCCGATATATGGGTATTTGCCGCTATTGTTGATCTTGCCGGGGGTCGCGACCGCCGGGTTGCTCTGCTGCCTGGTCATCAGATTGGCAACCGGGCTCTCCATCGGTTCGTAGTGCTCCGGCAGAGGACCGTCAGCCAGACCGGCAGCGAACAGGCGTCCATAGCCTTCAGGAATCATGATAAAGGGTGATTTGGTGCCATCTTCGTTCATCGGCACCCAGCCACCGTCGGGCACATCACCCTCCCACTTACGGGTCAGCTTGTTCCAGCTGATAACCGGTTTTTTCGGATTCCACGGCTTGCCGTCCAGGTCGACCGAAGCGCGGTTGTAGAGCACACGGCGATTGACAGGCCAGCACCAGGCCCAGTTGTGATAGAAGCCCATCCCGGTCGGATCGTCCTGACCGCGGCGCATCATCATGTTGCCCTTCTCGGTGTACGAGTTGCAGTAGAGCCAATTGCCGCTGGTGGTGGAACCGTCATCCTGCAGGTAGGCAAAGCTGGGCACCTGCTGCCCTTTTTTGAACGACTTGCCCTTCACCACGGTATCGCGGGTGAACTGGCCGTTACACTCACGGGCGACCATGTCGATGCTCGGCTCATGTCCGGTGCCGTAGTTCCAGTCGAGATCGGTGATCGGACCGGGGAAAACACCATCCTTGGCGTAGAGCTTCTTCAGATTTTTAACCCACTGATCGATAATAAACGCATCACTCTCGGCATGACCCGGGGGATTGACTGCTTTATAGCGCCACTGCGCCCAGCGACCGGAGTTGGAAATACTGCCCTCTTTTTCGACCGAGGACGCCGCCGGCAGCAGGAAGACTTCGGTGTCGATGGTTTTCGGATCGACGCCGGGACGCTTCCAGAACACTGAACTTTCGGTCTCCCAAAGATCCGCAGCAACCAGCCACTTGAGCTTGTCCATCCCTTTAGCAATCGAACCCGCATCGGGTCCCCCGACGATCGGGTTGGTGCCCATAAACACCATCCCCTCAAAGCCACCGTTCTGCAGCCGCTCCATCAATTTAATAAAGGAGTAGTTGCCGCTGCGCTTGGGCAGATAGTCGTAGCAGAAATCATTCTTGGCCGTAGCTGCATCGCCCCAGTAAGCCTTGAGCAGGCTGGTCATATACTTGGGGGTATTGCTCCACCAGTTGGCGCTCTGCTTATCGTTGGTTTTCGGGGTCCATTTTTCGTTGTAGGCCTTGAGGGTCTTGTTGTCGTAGGTCGGAACCTTCAGATAGCCCGGCAGAATGTGGTAGAGGATGGCGTAATCGGTCGAGCCCTGGACGTTCGACTCACCACGCAGGGCGTTGATGCCGCCACCAGCCAGGCCGATGTTCCCGAGCAGCAACTGCAGCATGGCGTAGGAACGCACGTTCTGGGTACCGTGGGTATGCTGGGTGGTGCCCATGGCGTACATGATAGTCGCAACCTTACCTGCCTTGGCGGTACTGGTGAAGGTACGGACGACTTCCATGTAATCCTGAATGGCAGTCCCGGTGATCTCACAGACCTTCTCCGGGGTGTAGCGCGAGTAGTGCTTCTTCATCAACTGGTAGACACTGCGCGGATGCTCAAGGCTGTCATCACGCATCGGCAAGCCGTCCTTATCGATTTGATAGGTCCAGCTCTCCTTGTCGTAGCGGAAGCTGTCGGAATCGTAACCGGAGAACAGTCCTTCGTTAAAATCGAACTTTTCGTTGACCAAGAAAGCCGCGTTTGTGTAGTTAACGACGTACTCTTTGTGAATCTGATCTTTCTGCAATGCATAGTTGATCATGCCGCCGATAAAAGCGATATCGGTCCCCGGACGCAGCTGGGCGTAGGTATCGGACTTTGACGATGTTCTGGTATACCGCGGATCAACGGAGATCAGCTTGGCGCCGTCGTCCATCGCTTTTTCCACGTATTTAAAGGAAATCGGGTGGTTCTCTGCGGGGTTGGACCCGATGCACATAATGACATCGGAATGCTGGATATCGATCCAGTGGTTGGTCATTGCTCCGCGACCGAATGAGGCTGCCAGACCGGCAACTGTGGCGCTGTGTCATATTCGGGCCTGGTGTTCTAAATAACCGACCCCCATGGCGCGGGCAAACTTTCCGACCAGATAGCATTCCTCGTTGTCGAGGGCTGCGGCACCGATCATCGCCATACCGTCGTTGCGATTGACGGTGTACATCTCGCCGTTGATCTTTTCCTGCTTGACGAAGTTGCGATCACGGGTTTCCTTCATGTTCCTGGCGATCCGCTCCATGGCCCAGTCCCAGGTCACCTCTTCCCACTTGTCGCTCTTCGGCGCACGGTACTGAACCTTGGTCAGGCGCCGTTCGTTGTTGGCCACCTGAAACAGGGCGCTCCCTTTGGAACAGAGCGCTCCCTGGTTGATCGGATGCTCCGGATCACCCTCGATATTAACGACCTTGCCGTTCTTGGTGTGGACGATCATACCGCAACCGACCGCGCAATAAGGGCAGATGGTGGTGCTGGTCTGCAATCCCTTGGTGCGGATGGCTTCACTCTGCACCTCGGCGCGAACCGGCTTACCGGTCACCGCGACGGCGCCGGCGGCCAAGCCACCGCCCTTAAGAAAATTTCTTCTGGAAATTCCCATACCTTGTACTCTCCTTTGCGATTCTACTAAATCAGGCCGACGGTGAAGACGGCCGTGACAGACTGGTGCGCTCTAGTGGGCAACAGTTATGCCAAATTCTGAATATCGCAAAAACAAACCTTGTTTTCCCTATCAAAACAAAGTGATGGAGAGATGATCCTAATAACAAACTCCTGACTGCGAGATCGACCCTGTGGGTCATTTTTTCACAACTGGATACAAACGACCCACTCCGTAGGTGCGGACGAAAACGGCTTTTAAAAAAGACCTTTTTCTGTTTACATATGTTCGATACGAATTTTTTAGACGGGATTGGCTTATGGACGAAAAGATTCTCATCTGTGACGATGAAAAGGGCATGCGCCTCTACCTCAGCAAGATCCTCCGCAACTGGAGCTATCAGGTGGATTGCTTCGCCGAGCCCGACCTGCTGCTGCGCTGGGCCGCCGAAAGTGACAACCGCGCCGACCTGCTGCTTCTCGACATCAAGATGGCACAGCTTGACGGTATCGAGGTGCTGCGCCGGATCAAACGGCTGCGTCCCGACCTGGCGGTGGTCATGATGACCGGGCACGGCACCATCGAGTCGGCTGTCGAAGCGATGAAGCTCGGCGCCTACGATTACCTAACCAAACCCTTCCCTCAAGAAAAACTACTGGCCTTGGTCCGTCACTGTCTCGAAGCCCGCCACCTGCGTGAAGAGAACAGCCTGCTAAAACAGGAGATCAAGGAGCAGCGCACCCCGGCTCCACCCATCTTTCAGAGCGGACGGTTCAGCGAGGTCTACCAGATGGCGATCGATGTTGCAGACAGCGACGCCGCAATCCTGATCCGCGGTGAAAGCGGAACCGGTAAAGAGCTGATCGCGAGCTCCATCCACTATGCCAGCCCGCGAGCCGACCAACGGTTCCTTACCGTCAACTGTGCCGCACTCTCAGAATCCCTGCTCGAAAGCCAGCTGTTCGGCCACATCAAAGGCGCCTTCACCGGCGCGGTTCAGGCACAGAAGGGCCTGCTTGAAGAAGCAAACGTCGGCACCCTGTTTCTCGATGAGATCGGAGAACTCAGCCTGTCACTGCAGGCCAAGCTGCTCCGCGTCCTCCAGTTCGGCGAACTGCTGCCGGTCGGTTCCACAAAGCCGCGGCGGGTCGACGTCCGCTTCCTTTCGGCGACCAACAAGGACCTGCATCAGGAGGTGGCGCAGGGGCAGTTCCGTGAGGACCTGTTTTACCGGATCAACGTCATCGACATCGAACTGCCGCCGCTACGCGAACGCGTCGAAGACATCGCCCCACTTTCGCAGCATTTCCTCGACCGGATGGCCAGCAAGCTGCCCTACCCGCTACCGGAGATCGACGCCGATGTCATGGCCGCCCTGGAAAACCACCATTGGCCCGGCAACGTCCGCGAACTTGAAAATGTCATCTCACGCTGCGTCATCCTGTCCCGTGGCAAGCCGATCAGCCTCGACCTGCTACCGTTCAAGGTCGACCAGCCGGGCTCTTTATCACTCGACAGCGACACCCCCTTCAGCCTGCGCGAAGCGGAGCGTCTTCAGGTCTCCCGTGCGCTGGAGCAGACAGGGTGGAATAAAAGCCGCGCGGCCAAACTGCTCGGCACATCGAGAAAGACCCTCGATCGCAAAATCAAAGAGTACGACCTGACCCAGCACGCAGCGATCGGTTCATGAGCACGGCTTCGCAAAAAGGCTTCTCCATCCGCGTCAAAATGACCCTCGCGGCGCTTATCCCCCTGCTCATCATCCTGCTGCTGGTCACCGTCGCCGCGTTTTCCCTGATCAACGCCTGGATTGTCGGCAACACCCAGCAACAGATCCACAACGATCTCAGCGCAGCCCGCGCCGTCTTGCATCACGAAGAGATGCGCATCAGAGACGTGATCCGCTTTACCGCCAACATCGACAGCCTCGCTGAGGCTCTGATGGAAAATCGGCATCAGAAGATCAGCTCAGAACTCGATCTGATCAGGCAGCGGGAAAAACTCGATCTGCTGACCCTGACCGACAGCTCAGGCCGTATCCTCCAGAGCAACGCCACCGTTTCCCCGACAAACCCGCTCCCCTTCACCGCACAGGTCCTGCAGGGCGATGAGTTCACCGGAACGGTTCTGTTCAGCCCGGAGCAGCTTCATCAGGAAGGCGCAACGCTCGCCGAGCGCGCCCGTATTGTGACCGAAGGCCCTGGGCAGAAGGTCGAACAGCGGGGCATGTTCTTCCTCAGCGCCGCACCGCTGCGTAATCAGAATCTGGAAGTGATCGGCACCCTGTACGGCGGAATTCTACTGAACGGCAACCTGCCACTGGTGGATCGGATCAAAGATATTGTCTACGGACAAAAAACGTATCAGGGCACCGAAATCGGCAGCGCGACCATCTTCCTCGATGAATTGAGGGTAGCAACCACCGTTCGCCTTACCAACGGCAAACGAGCACTGGGAACACGGATTTCTCGGGAAGTCGCCGACGCGGTACTGGAGGATAAGCAGACCTGGCTCGATCGCGCCAAAGTAGTCGATGCCTGGTATCTGACCGCCTACGAACCGATCCTGTCTGCAGAGGGGCGGGCCCTCGGCGTCCTCTATGTGGGGCAGCTCGAAGAACCGTTCAACGCCCTGAAACGTAAAATTTCGCTGCTGCTGCTCGGCTTGCTGCTGCTCGGTGGATTGCTCGGGCTGTTCATCAGCCTCGCCGTCTCCCGACGGCTGTCACGCCCCCTGCTTGAGCTGGCGACCTCAGCAAAGCGGGTCGCCGCCGGGGACACGGAGATCGTCCTGCCGGTCTCAAGCGGCGATGAGATCGGACACCTGACGGAAACCTTCAACAGCATGACCGCAACCCTGCGTGAGCGCGATCAGCGCCTGCTCGGCCTCAACCGCCACCTCGAAGAGAAGGTCCGGCAACGCACCACCGAACTGGAAGAAAAAAGCCTGCAGCTCATTCAGGCTCAGGAGGAGCTGCTGCGCAACGAAAAACTGGCGGCGATCGGTTCGCTGGCGGCGGGGGTCGCACACGAAATCAACAACCCCACCGCGATCATTCGCGGCAACGTCGAACTGCTACAGATGGAACTGCATCACGGCATGCCGGGCCGAGAAGAAGCTGATGAGATCATGAAACAGACCGAACGGGTCTCCCTGATCACCCAGAACCTCCTCAGCTTTGCCCGTGAGCAGATGATCCGCTCGGAACGGATAGAGCTCAACGGCCTGATCGAAGAGATCATCGCTCAACTGAGCCATCAGGTCGATATGGACGATATCATCATAAAGAAGGATTTTTCTCCATCTGTGCCGGAGGTGGAGGGAGACCGAGAACGCCTGCGTCAGGTCTTTACCAACATTCTGCTCAATGCCGTGCAAGCAATGGACGGTAGAGGCATCCTGTCGCTGAGTAGCCGCTCCGACAAGACCGGAGTGCAGATCGGTATTGCAGATACCGGATGCGGTATCGACGATGACATCAGAGAAAAGATCTTCAACCCGTTTTTCACCACCAAGAGTAACGGCACAGGGCTGGGACTCTCAGTATCCTACGGGATTATGCAGACGCATCGCGGTTCGATCGAGGTCTCTTCCACCGCGGGAGAGGGAACCGTTTTTCTGCTCCGCCTCCCCTTACCGCAACGCTATTCCTGACACACTCAACGGAAGAAACGAGCTTGCGTCATTTTATCCGGCGTGATAAACAACCCGACTTTTATCGGCCGACACCACTATCAATCCGCCTAAGATCCAAGTGGATCCTTTTAACATTTACTATCAGTCCATCTGTACCAAGGAGCCCCCATGCTGGTCGCATCGAAGACAGTTGCCGCCCGTTACCGCGCTGAAATCAAGAACGAAATCCGCCTGCTCGACACCCAGCTCAAGGTCGTCGGGTTGCTGACCGGCGATTACGGCCCGTCGCACACCTATGCCGAATATACCCGCAACGCCTGTGAGGAACTGGGAATCAGTTACGAACTGCGCCATGTTCCACGCCTGGAGATGGAGCAGGCAATCTTCGACGTGAACAACGATCCCACCATCCATGGTGTCATGGTCTACTACCCGATCTTTGCCAACGAGCAGGACCGCTTTCTCAAGGATCTAGTCGACTACCGTAAGGATATCGAAGGACTCAACGTTCATTGGATCGCCAAGCTCTATCAGAACGAACGCACCATCGACGGCAGCCGCGAAGCGGGCAAGGCTGTCGTACCCTGTACCTCGCTGGCGATTCTGAAGATTCTGGAGGCCAATGGAGCTTACGGATCGAGCGGGGTGAATCCTGCCGCCGGAAAAACCGTCACCATTTTCAACCGCAGCGAGGTGGTGGGACGACCGCTGGCCGTAATGATGTCGAACGACGGGGCCAGGGTCCATTCCTTCGATGAGAACGGTCCTCTGCTCTATGTCGACGGAAAACCACAGGAAAGCGACATCAGCCGCGGTGACGCATTGGGGGAGTCGGATCTGGTTATTACCGGGGTGCCGGCAAAAGGGTTTGACAAGGTGCGCTATGAGGAGCTGATGCCTCACGCGGTCTGTCTCAATTTCGCCACCATCAAGAACTTCACCGCCGAAGCGGAAGAGAACGCCGCCCTCTTCATCCCCCGCGTCGGCCCGGTCACCGTGGCGATGTGCATGCGCAACACCCTGCGCCTCTACCACAGCTATCACCGCCGGGGGTAAAGGCTACCAGCCCGATCAGTGAAATCGAAAACAGGTTTTGAACAGACACCGGGTGCGATATCTGGCCCGGTGCCTGCGTTAAATCGGAATAAACGACTGCGCACTGTCGATCTTGCGCACCACAGCACTGAGCAGCTTGATGCTGTTTTCCAGATCGGTCAGCGACAGCACCTCGACCGGGGTGTGCATATAGCGGAGCGGGATACCGATCAACGCGGTCGCCACGCCGCTGCGTGACAGCTGCATGACATTCGCGTCGGTGCCAGTCGCGCGCGGTACGCCGATCACCTGTACCGGGATATGTTCCTCGGCCGCGGTCTGGATAATCAACTCAAACAACACCGGGTTGATATTCGCACCACGGGCAATCACCGGACCCAGTCCAACCTCGACCCGCCCGATCCCTTTCTCTTCGACATCGGGGGTATCGGTGGCGTGGGTCACCTCGACAACAATACCGACATCCGGCCTAACCCCGTAGGTGCTGGTCGCCGCGCCGCGGAGACCGACCTCTTCCTGCACTGTCGAAACCGCAAACAGCTCGGCGGCAACAGGGCCGAGGCTCTGGACCTTCTTCAGCGTCCGGGCCACAATAAAGGCGCCCATCTTGTCATCAAAAGCGCGCGAAGTCGCACGATCACCCTGCAACCTTTCCATCCCCACCGCGAAGGTCACCGGATCACCGATAGCCACCAGAGCCTCGGCTTCGGCCCGACTCGAGCAGCCGATGTCGATGAACTGATCTTTCAGCTTGATGACTGTATCCCGGTCCTTCGGTTCGATCAGGTGAATCGCCTTTTTGCCGATAACGCCGAACAGGGCACCCGTCGCGGTATGGATCTGAATCCGCTGACCGGGCGACAGATGCGGATCCACGCCGCCGATCGCCCCAAAATAGAGATAACCGCTATCGTCGACATACTGGACCATAAAACCGATCTCGTCACAGTGCCCCGCGAGCATCACCCGCGGACCGCCGTTCCCCTGCAGATGAGCGACGAGGTTGCCCATCACATCACTACGGATTTCCGTAGCGGTGTCTTGAAGGTAAGCCGCCAGAACCCGCTGGGCGGGCTGTTCAAATCCCGAGGGACTCGGAGTCTCAACCAGTGCCTTTAAAAAATCGTAGTCCTCAGCTTTCATCACGCGTTCTATTCCTGTTGTTATTGTTTATCCGATGGCCCGATCGACCAGTTCGGCAGAATGACGCCGCGCCTGCTGGACCTCATCATGACTCATCCCCGCGCCACGGGCGACTTTGCAGGCCATCTCCAGCGACATCAGATCCCCCGGAGCGTGGGCGTCGTTATTAACCACCAGTTTGGCACCATATTTCCGCGCCAACTGCACGACGTGACCGTTGGTGAGGCTATGCCCTTTGCGGGTCGTGATCTCCAAATGAACCCCTTTACTGGCCGCCAGCTGAACGTCTTCTTCACTGATCAGACCGGGATGAGAAAGGATATCGACACCGGCCTCGATTGCAGCGCGGTTGGTATCACCGGCAACCGGTTCGACGATGGTTTCACCGTGACAGACCACCAACTGGGCTCCGAGCCGTCGCGCTCGCTGGGTGCATTCCGCGATCATCGAGGGCGGCACGTGGGTCAACTCCACACCGGCCAACACCTGCAGGTTGTTCACCCGACCCAGCTCCCCCACTACGCCAACCTGATTTTTAAGCAGCAGTTCAAGATTGCTCTGGTCGGCATGATCGGTAATCGCCAGCGCCCGGTAACCGGCCACCGAAGCGCGCCGGATCAATTCGGCCGGAATCACTTCTCCATCACTGAACACCGTATGCGTGTGTAGATCGATCATCGGTTCCCCTTTCCACATAAATGCTAAGAGACCAATTCACCCAGATGAGAATTTCTGAAAACCCGGGTGATGCGCACCTGCGCCATCTGACCGATCAGGTCGGTCGGTCCGGCGAAATTAACGATCCGGTTCCAAGTGGTGCGGCCGAACAGCTGTCCGTCCCCCTGCTTGCTCTCCCCTTCAACCAGTACGGTGAGTTCGCAGTCTAAATCACGGTTCCAGATTTCTTCACTTTTTTTCTGCTGAACAGCCAGCAACCGATCGAAACGCTGCTGCCGCACCGCAGGGTCGAGATCGTCCTTCAACTTCGCTGCGGCGGTACCGGTGCGGGGCGAATAGAGGAAAGTGAATGCATCAGCATAACCGACCTGCTCAACCAGATCGAGCGTGTCGGCAAAGTCCTCTTCTGTCTCTCCGGGGAAACCGACGATGATATCGGTCGTCAGCCGGATCTGCGGGCAGACCCGGTACAGCCGGTCGACCTTGGCGAGGTAATCCTCACGCAGATAACCGCGGTTCATCGCTGCGAGGATCCGGTTCGAGCCACACTGAACCGGCAGATGGATGTGATGACAGAGGGTACGCAGCGCCCCGAAACAGTCAATCAGTTCATCTGACATATCTTTCGGGTGAGACGTTGCGAAACGCAGGCGTTCCAGGCCGTCGATGGCGTCAACCCGGCGGAGCAGTTCGGCGAAACTGATCTCACCATCCTCTTTTAAACCGTAGGAGTTGACGTTCTGGCCGAGCAGGGTCACTTCACGGACGCCCTGCGCCACCAGTCCACGAATTTCGGTGATAATTTCGTCGCTGGGGCGGCTGATTTCACGCCCGCGGACATAGGGGACGATACAGTACGAGCAGAAGTTGTCACAGCCCTGCATCACGGTGACAAAACGGGTGATGCTGTCGGTCACGCTACGCTGCGGAAAAAGGTTGAGACGGGTTTCGCGATCCAGAAAGTCGGTTTCGCTACCGCGCCCCGCCTTCTTTTCCGCCTGCTGCACCAGCTCTGGCAAGCGGTGAACATTGTGGGTACCGAACACCAGGTCGAGGTAGGGAACCTGCTCGAGCATCCGCTCCCCCTCCTGTTGGGCCACGCAGCCGCCGACACCGATAATCAGGTCAGGTCGCGCATCCTTGATCGGCTTAAACCGTCCGAGATGGCCGTACACCTTACGTTCGGCCTTGTCGCGCACCGAACAGGTGTTGAGCAGCACCAGATCGGCTAGTTCCGCCTGATCCACCTGTCGGTAACCGATCTCCGCCAGCAGAGCGATAATCCGCTCGGAATCGACAACGTTCATCTGGCAGCCGAACGTTTCGAGAAAAACCGTCTTGTGCATAAGTCTTTAAACCTTTATCGCGCGTCTCAAGTATCCCCCTTAAAAAACGCGCATCTTAACCGTCGTGAGAAAACAGGTCAAACGGATTTCCCGTTTTCGCCACCGATGCCGACAGCGGCCAAACAGCCCAGCAGATGTTGAGGCTGTTCAAGACAGTTCAGAATCGCCAGAGTCTGCCCGTGGCCATCCTGTAAGCGAACACTCGCCAGTGAATCACTGTAACGCCGCTGGTGCACATGCTGAATCTGCCGATGGCTGACGCTACCAACCTGGCGCTTTAACAGCCCTTTTTTTATCAGCAGCTTCTGATCGGTCAGACAGTAAAAAAGATGCTCCCACTCCATACGTGCCAGCAGGATCTGCCCGGGACCGATCAGAAACGAGATCACCACCAGCGGCGCAGGGATCAGCACCAGCCACCAGACATGGCCGTCTTCAACCAGCTCAAGAGCTAGAAATTGCCAGACACTGCTGAGCAGGAACAGCATCAGCCCCAGCGCGGCCAGCTTCCAGTGGCGAAAGGTGTAGCAGCGCGGAGCTGGACGGCCCTGCCAGAGAATCGTCTCGTTATCTGTAAGAAAAGAGGTCCAATCCATACGGGTTCACTCATCAGGAAAAACAGACTGAAGATTCAAACTGTCGGTCAACGGAAAAATCTGTGGTGGAGAAACACCGGCCCGCGCTCGGTCGCAGTGACCGAACGGGTCAGGGTCTGTCCACCGAGAGAGATTTCAACCTGATGAGGTCCCGGTTTCAGCGGGACAGTCAGCAGTTCAACCCGGCTCGGCAGCAGACGCCAGAAGCGCAGATCGGCGTTCGCAGTGAGGATGGAGATGACCCGCACCAGAGCCCCGGCGGCGTCCCCCAGTTGGCCCTCGGCCCGGCGGGTCAGAGCCTCCTTGGTCACAGTCCGGGCCGTCTCTTTAGCAATGATCCGCCCCTTTTTGTCTTCCATACTGCGCCGGGCGATCGCTTCGACATTGCCGACCAACTCAGGACGCCCGGCAACGACGCCATCCACCCGCACCGTCACATCACCCGACAGCGGCGCGCTGCGCTCCAGCACCGGAATAGAAATCCGCACCGGTCCGCGCGTGGTCGGTAATAAAATACTCGATTCCTCTTTGGCGGGGATCTGTCCGCGATCGAGCAGCAGAACCAGCAGTCCGCCATCGTCCTCGTCGATCGTTCCCGGTGGCGCCTGCGCGAGGAGATCGGTGTACTGCTGGTGATCGCCGAGTCTCTTCAGGACACTCAGCAGTCGGGCCCATAACGCGTCAGGCGGTGTCACCTGATACAGGGATTGCTGCTTGCGATAGGCGGCCAGGCTCTGGCGATACGCCACCTGCGCATTCTCATCGTCACCATAGGCCTCATAGAGCAGTCCAGTTAAGAAACGAAGAAATCCGTCTTCACGATAACTGTTCTTGCCCTTGTACAGATCGAAATACCAGTTGAGCTTTTCATCGACGCGGCGCGCTTCAACCGCAGCCGCCTCGTACTGGTCCTGCGCCACAAAGTTGAGCGCCTTGTAATAGTTGAGGTAGGCGGACTCGTAATCTTCACCCCGGTAAGGAACCGTGCTGTCATTGATCACAAAGCTGAGCGCCTCACCGCTGACACTACGGGTCACTAGCTCCTCGGTGAGATCATCTGCCTGTTGCAACGCCTGATGGCTGGCCCGATAGTCCCCCGACAGATTGAGCAGCAGGCCACGTTCCATCAGGTACAGCAGGCGACTGAGCCGGCTTGATGCCATCTGCGAATCGTCGATCAGGGTCAGGGCCTGCTGGTACTGCCCTTTATGCGCAAGGGCATCGACCTGATCGAGGGTTTGGCGATACCCGACGCAGCCGCTGAGGACACCGCAGAGCAGTGCAAACATCAGCCAGCGACACAGCCGGCGCCGAAATATTTGCTGCAGAATCACCGCAAACGTCCCGCTCTAATATCCGAACTTGGACCGCTCGATAAACTTCTTGATCTTCTTGTTACCGATCCAGACCTTGCGGTTGTCAACCAGGTCGATCAGTTCCAGATCGACCTGGTAAAATACCACCTGTCGCTTCTCCTCGCGATCAACAATCGAATTGATCGATCCGATCAACATAAAATCAGCACCCGCTTCCTGGCGGGGCGCTTTTGCGGTGGATTTGGCGGCATGTTCGGCCTGATCCTCCCGCTCTGCCCGCACTCCGGTCCTCTCATCTGCCGAGGCGACAAAACTGACCCGGCCGGAATTGAGCAGCGAGCGCTCCAGATCCTTAACAAAAGTGGCCGTGGAGATATGTTCGGTAGAACGGTTGGCGATGCGCCCGACGATCACGTCGGGTACCTTGCCCGTTTCCATACTGTATTGGTTGAGCCAGGGACGTGCCAGACAGTCGGTGACCATCTCTTCGGCGACCAGGCGGCTGTCGGTATCGTTCCAACGGCCAGACAGGTCCTTATCTTCGGCAACATCCATCCGCGTGACCTTGGTTCCGCAACCGGCCAGAACCACTAGAAACACCAGCAGAAGCAGTATCCAGTGACATGTTTTTTTCAACATTTTCGCTCCTTCCGATCAGAAATGAATATTGTGAGATCCTTGTCGTGCCTGAAGCATATACCAAAATGGTCGTCCTGCCTATCAGAGCGCAAATTTTGCTCTTTTTCTGACGGATTCAGCTGACAAAAGAATGAACATTTATTATCATTTGCTGATGCTCTGAACGGACCAACAGGAGAAAACATGGCAAAACGACTGGGTGACATCCTCATTGAAAAATATCTGATCACAACCGAACAGCTTGAAGAAGCCACAGAAATCCAGTGCCTCTACGGCGGAAAACTCGGAACAAGCCTCATAGAAGTCGGGGCTATCGACGAAGACAAACTGGGCTTCGTCCTAAGCGAAGCGCTGCACCTGCCCTACTTCAAGCCTTCATTACTGATGCAGATTTCTGCTGATCTTATTTCACTCGTACCCCGACAACTGGCACTCAAACATATGGTTGTTCCCTGTAAGCTCCAGGGCAAACGCCTGTTTCTGGCGATGGCCGAGCCCAATGACCTCAGTGCCATCGATGATTTGTCCTTTCATCTGGGATACAGCATCGCCCCGGTTGTTGTCCCGGAATTACGCCTGTCGCTGGCCCTTAACAAGTATTACAAAAGAAAGCTGTCCCCGCGCCTGATCACCCTCGGTCGACAGCTGATGACCGGCGGCCCGCAAGCCCGGACAGATGCCAACGCCCGCCAGACCGAGGGCGAAGAACCGATCTCCGGTCTGCAGGAATACAGAGCCGACGTCCTCGAAAAAGGTGCGGTTCGCAGCGTCGCCGACCTCGAAACCATCCTCGACACCGCCGACGTCGCGGAAGACGCACCGCATCCCGAAGCAAAAAGGGATGAGGCCTGGCCAATGCTCGGCGACCAGGGCAGCGGCACAGACACCCTGTCCGATTCGGAATATCAGGAATTGACGACCCTCGGAACCCAGCAGCAACCCGACAACGAAACCGAAGTTGAGATCGATATCGACATCGTTGAAGAGCCCACCTCCCCCCGCGAGTTCCTCAGCTTCTGTCAACAGATTTCGAAAGCCGACAACCGCGATGACATCGCCACCTGCCTGATCGACTACCTGGCGCAGGAATTTGCCGCCGGTGGTATTCTGATGGTTAAAGGGCATCAGGTCATGGGCTGGAAAGCCACCATCGGCACGACCCCGGTCATCGACTTTGACCGATTCCACGTCCATCTTGACCAGCCGTCGGTGCTACTGACCGTCGCGGAGAGCAAAAGCTACTATCTGGGCCCCCTCGTCGAAACCCCGGTGAATCAGCAACTGACGAAAAAATTCGGCGACCAACTTCCGGCCACCGTCCTGCTGATTCCGATTCTCCTGCGGGGCCGTCTGGTCAGCATCGTCTATCTGCAGGACGATATCGCCCTGATGACCGAAAAACTGGCGGAGCTTCAACGGCTGGTCAGCAAGTCCTCCATGGGACTGGAAATGCTGGTTCTGAAAAATAAGATTCTTATGAGTTGACGGCATGGCCGATGACGATCGCACACTTCCGGACCAGACTCAGGTTCAACAGCTACAGTCAGTCCTGACCGCGCAGCAGGAAGAGCTGTTTCAGCTGGTCCTGTCGCGAGACGATCGTGTCCTCAGCCTGCTCCTGAAAAACCCGCACCTGACCGAAGATCACCTGCTGGCACTGCTGAAACGGCGGGATCTCTCCGAAGCGCTGCTGTCATCGATCTACCGGCGTCATAAAGGAAACCTGAGCAATCGCCTGATTCGTGCTCTGGCGAAAAACCCGGTCACGCCCGGGGCGATCATGCGCAACCTGCTGCCGCATCTGCTGCTGTTCGAGCTCCTCGATTTCTGCTTTATGCCCGGCGTCACCGCCGACCAGCGGATCGCCGCAGAGCGCACCATCCTGCAGCGCCTGCCGACCACCCCCCTCGGTAGCAAAATGACCTTGGCACGACGGGGGACCGCCGCCGTGGTCGGAACGATCCTCAAGGAAGGCGACCCCAAACTGGTTGAGATATGTCTCAACAGCCCCAGGCTGGCCGAAGCGGCCGTTTTTCAGTTCATCAATGGTCCGCGCGCCGCCGCGTCGACCCTGTCGATGATCGCCAGAAACGGCCGCTGGAAGAACCGCCCCAACCTGCAACTGGCAATTTTGAAGAACCGCTTGACACCGACAATCTGGTTCAACCTGTGGATTCCGACCTTACCGGTCAGAACCATCAACCAGCTCCTCGCCAACCGCCGGCTGGCCCCCGCCCAGAGAAAGGCGATTCAGGACGAACTCTCCAGACGGAAAACCAGTCACTGAAGCTCCTGCACCCCTTGCCCATGGAGGCAACGTTGTCAACAGAAAAGCATCAGACCGACGTCACAGCCCTCGCAGAAGAGTTGAGTCGCACCCAGCACCAGGTCGATCAGCTCACCCTCGAACTGCAAGACACGAAGAATCGTCTTCATCAACTGGTCGATCGCGATGGGTTAAGCGGACTCTACAACCGGCGCTATTTTCGGGACACCCTGGACAAAGAACTGGAGCGGAGCCAGCGATACGCCACCCCGCTCTCGATTCTGAGCTTCGAAATTGATGATTTTGCACAGATATGTCGAACGTGCGGGGAAGAAAATGCTGAACTGGTGCTGATGAATATTGCCCGTGTTGTCGAGCGGGAGATGCGTCCCAGCGATATCGTCGCACGCTATCACCAGCAGACATTCACCGCGATTCTGCCGGAGACCAATCGATCCGGAGCGCAGCGGGTTGCCGAACGGCTCTGTCAGGCGATCCGCAATATCGCGACGATGATCAAGAAGACAGAGGTCCGAGCGACGATCAGTGCCGGTAGCGCAACCGCTGCGACCGAACCGGCAGCCACCACCTCAGGAATACTGATCGATACCGCCCAAAAAGCATTGGCCAGAGCGCGACGCAGAGGGAGCGATCAGATCGAAATCACCGATACCATCGATTAAAACAGAGCGGGACCAGGGCTCCGCAAAAAGATTGCAGCAAAACTCAGCAGCTGCTCTTCCGAGCGGTCCCCTTGATAACGGGCCTGACGACACCGGGAACACCGCACATCTCAACCAGATCCAGATCAGTTTCGAACCCCACTCGCTGAAGAATCTGTGCGGTCGGACGGGTCAGGTGACAGTTTCCGGCGCACCACCGCCAGAGCGGTTCCAAGCGCCGTTGCCATGCCGCCACCGATGGGCGGGCATCATCGCGCACATGTTCCATCACCACGAGGGCACCCCCCGGCTTTAACAGCCGCCGAATTTCTTCAAGCGTCCTATCGATATCTCCGACCGAACACAGCACCAAAGTCGACACAATAAAGTCAAAGTGTGCGCCCGGATAGTCGATCTGCTCCGCAGAACAACACGAGATGTCGATCTCTGCACGCCCCCTCCTGGCGACGTTCTGCCTCAGGCGATGCCGCATTGCCGCATCCGGTTCGCACAGCACCAGCTGTTCCAGATCGACAGGATAATAGTTCAGATTGACTCCGGTTCCACTGCCAATTTCAAGGACGCGACCGGACAGTGGCGCAAGCAGTTCTGCCCGCCAACCAGCAAGACAACGCCGCTCGACACCGAGCATCGCACGGTCATAGACGCTGGCTAACAGCGCCGACCTGAAACCACGCATCTGTCGCCCGCTGCGGGGATCAGGAGAGCACAAACCGTTCGCCCGCTGCCATCAGTGCATCGAGAGCCTCTGTGCTGTTTGCCTCACCGTAAAGGCGAACCACCGGCTCTGTCCCCGATTTGCGGAACAGCAGCCAGGAACCGTCCGCGAACAGGAACTTGCAGCCGTCGATCCGCACCACCTCAGCGATCCGGTACCCATCGATTTGCGCGGGAGGATTCTGCAGTTTCTCCGGCAGCGACGCTTCGAGTTCGGCGGACAGTTTCAAATTCACTCGGCGGGTACAGTAGACCCCGACCCGCCGATACAGATCAGTCAGCAGCTCCTGCAGCGAGCGGCCTTCTACGGCCACCATCTCTGCCACCAGAAGGCAGGCCAGAATTCCGTCCTTTTCCGGGACATGTCCACGGATCGAAAGCCCGGCACTCTCCTCACCGCCGATCAGGATGCGGTTCTCGCTGATGGCTTCACCGATGTACTTGAAACCGACCGGCGTCTCCATCACCTGAACCCCGTGATAGGCCGCAACGGCATCGATCAGGTGGGAGGTCGCAACACTGCGCGCAGCGTCTCCCCTTAACCCTTTGCGCCGGATCATGTAATCGAACAGCAGGGCCAAAATGTAGTTCGGCTCGATGTAGGTTCCGTCACCATCGACGATACCGAAACGATCGGCATCACCATCCGTTGCCACGCCAAGGCTCACGTTGGGATCCTTTTGGATCAGCTCGATGAAATCGGGGATATGACTTTCTGCCGGCTCGGGTGGTTCTCCGCCAAAGTAAGGATCCAGATGATCGTTGATGGTAACGATATCGACCCCGGCTTCTTTCAGCAATTGATCCAGGTAGCCGCGCCCCGAGCCATAAAGAGGATTGACGGCGATCCGCAATCCGGCAGTGCTGATCGCCGAAAAATCGATCAGTCCCCGCACTGTCTCAAAATAGGCCAACCGAGGATCGCTCTCTTCGTAGAGACCTTTTTTCTCGGCCTGATCGAGGAACATCTCCTGATAGCACACCTCGCCCAGCATCTCGTTGGCGCGCTTTTCGATGTCCCCCGTCGTCTCGGGCAGCGCCGGACCGCCCCAAGCCGGGGAGAACTTGATGCCGTTGTAGTTGTAGGGATTATGACTGGCGGTAAAGTTGATCGCTCCACCGGCACCGCGCCGCAACAGTTCGTGGGCAATCACCGGTGTCGGGGTGTCACGGGAGCAGAAAAAAGTCTTAATTCCGGCACCAGCCAGCACCCGGGCCGTCTCACGGGCAAAATCCCGTCCCATAAAGCGGGCATCGTAACCGACCACCAACCCCTGATCTGCCAGGCCTTCGGCTTTGAGATGATCGGCGATCGCCTGGGTCACAACACGAACATTTTCGAGGGTAAAATCATCAGCCAGAATTCCTCTCCAGCCCGATGTGCCGAATTTTATTTTTGTCATCTCCCATCCTTCCTTACAGTGCAGTCAATTTCAGAAAGCCCTGAAAACCGAAATAGCTTCCGAACGCCAGCAGAAACAGGGCACATCCGCCGATCAAAATACGATAAGGCCGATCGGTCAGCAGGTGACGTCCGCGGCTTACAGAAAAAGCCACCAGACAGTACCAGAACAGATCGGCAAGGATATGAAATAGGTAGAACACCAGCCCCCCCTGCCATCCCCGATCACTGGTCACCGTCAGGTAACCGATCCCGACCGTCGCCCACCACAGGGTGAAGTAGGGGTTGGCGAGACTGACCAATCCTCCCGAAATGACCGGCGGCAATCCTTTCCGAGTCGATGTCTGCGACAGATCGAGGGTCAGGCTCGGCAGTCCGTAAAGCATGCCGCCTCCCATCCACAACAGCATCGCTCCACCACACAGGCCGACAATCCCGAACACCAGCGGACGCTGCACCAGATCGGCCAGACCGATGAGAAGCAGCGCCACCAGCAGGGCTTCCAGCAACGCGTGGCCTAGAATCAGCAGGGGTCCAGCCCGCATTCCCCGGCGGGCCGCTTCACTGATCGTCAAGGTCAGCAGGGGTCCTGGCATCATCGCTCCCGACAGCCCCAGCATAAAGGAGGTGGTCGCAATCACCGGCAGGGTCACAGCTCGTCACCACCGTCCATCTGCGGCGCGGGATAATCTTCCAGGCCTGCCACATAGGGGCAATCGGCCGGGAGATAACCGGCCTTCAGCACCTCAACCGTCAACGGCATACAGTCGGGGCGCACCGTGTTGCGCTGCTCATAAACGGTACAGAGGCAGGACTGCAGATCGAGTCGATCGCAGGGGGCCGAGGTGTAGTAGATCGTCCCGCCGTCATCCAGCTTCTCGTAGCAACAGCGGCCACAGCGCTGACAGATCGCTTCCCACTGCGCCGGGCTCAGTTGCCGCAGCTCATTTAATCGCATGCTCTTCTCCATAGCCGCTCACCCTACCCAATTCGCCAGATCTGGTCAATTGTTCAGGCGTCACCCAGCGCCCGTCTGCTGGTACGGACCTGGACCTCTGCGTAGTGCCCCAGGAACGCAGCCGTTCATGAATTATATCTGGAAAATCGTTTTATTGTTGCTGGACTTCATCTGTCTTCACATCTGGATCACGCCGCCGCTGCTGCAGCAAAAAAACTCGGAGCAGCACTATCCTTACAGCCTGCCCTGGAAAATAACTGCCCAGTGAATCCTACCGTTTCTCATCTGGCTGATCACCGCTTACGAGCAGATCGATCAGCGTGTCTGCGATCTACCCACCAAAGCGCACCGGAAAATGCCCAGAGAAAAAGATTGACTCTCCAATCCAATTTCGTTATTAGTACGTGTTCTGAAAATGCATAACCAAGCACACCGTGAGGAGGATTCACAAAATGCAGTGCCAAACCGTACTCCCCGGTACCGAGTGTACCTTCTGGAAAAAATCAGGTTGTGTTGCCGAAAACGGCAGCTGCCAGGTTGTTGTTGAGGATTGTCAAGGTTGTGAGCGTATCGCCAAAGGTTCGGTCGGCGATGTGTGCACCGCGTATCCCAACCCGACCGCAAAATGGGCGAACGGCCTGTGTAACTTTGCAACCCACCGCAAAGTCGACATCAAAGTCGATGACGTTCGCGTCAACCCGCTGAAAGCTGCAAAACGGGCTGCGGGCCGGTAAAAAACCACTTCAAAGTCTAAACACCAAAGGGGCATCCTGTTATCAGGGTGCCCCTTTGGTGTTTCGTATAAACACACACTATCCCCATCCTCTTCAGCTTACCGCCCGTTAACAGCGCCTGCAGAAATCAGGCAATAATTGAGAAAAAATCGTTCCGGCTTCCCACCTTTGATTAAAGTCAAATCCCTGCGGCTCACCATCGTGCATGATACTCAATAAGAAAATTCTCGATCCACGAGGGCATTCGAAGGAGCTTTATGGTGAAATATCTGATCTCTCTTTTTCTGCTGGCCCTCTTTGCCGCGCCAGCCTTTTGCGAACCGGCGATCTCCTGTCACTGTTTTCAGGACCGCTCCTTTGATCCGGACCGGCCCGCCGCCGTCGATGAGTACCTGCTGGCGACGACACAAAACTCCTTTATGGCCGCCGCCTTCGGCTTTCCGAAGCAGGATCTGGTTCGGGCCAAGATGAAGGGAAGCTCGGGGGACCGCCTCTGGGTGGCCCATTATGTCGCCTCCCGCTCAAAGCACTCTGCCGCAGATCTGCAAACAGCCAGGGGTGGTGTCTCCTCCTGGAGAGCGGTTTTCACTAGCCTCGGCATCGAGGTGTCCAGTTTCGGTTCGGCCTTTGCCGACGCCCTCTCCGGAAAAGCCTCCGAGGCAGGTCTCGCTGCCGCGGCCGCCGACGAAACCCTCATCGC
>PKUC01000059.1 GCA_002868865.1 Desulfuromonas sp.
ACCCGCTGAACGTTGCCATCTTCCAGCACCCGCAACAGCTTGCCCTGGGTATGGAGCGGCATATCTCCAATTTCGTCCAGAAACAGGGTGCCGCCGTCAGCCTGCTCAAAATAACCGCGGTGATCCCGAACCGCGCCGGTGAACGCGCCCCGCTCATGACCGAACAGCTCCGATTCCAGCAGCTGCTCGCTGATTGCGGTGCAGTTGAGGGCGGCATAGGGCGCACGCGCCCGAGCACTCTCCTCATGAAGCGCCTTGGCCACCAGCTCTTTGCCAGCGCCGGTCTCCCCGGTAATGATGACGGCCGCATCCGAACCGGCATAGAGCCGGATCTTACGGAACACCTCGCGCATCGCCGCGCTCTGTCCGATCAGGGAACGAAAGCCTCGTTCGTGTTGACTGGCGATCGACGGTTGCCGGAAAAAGATCTGGACACGGTGCCCGCGGTAATCATCGGTCAATCCGGAAAACTGAAGATCGGCCAGCAGAGCGGGGCTGTCGGGTCGCAGCTGAACCTTGGCGCTGCCGATGTCGCGGTCGTCACCCACAACCTCATCGGCCAATTCGGTGAGGGAGGGGATCATGTCCGGAAACAACACCTGGAGAGACCGTCCGACCGCCGCGGATGCAGCCAGACCGCACCATTCGGCCAACCGTTCTGAGAGCGTTTCAACCGCCCAGCCCGCGCCCCCCCGTCTGACCAGAATAAGGTCGGGAGACAGCGCCGGAAGTTGGGGATCTGTAACCGGAACCAGTGATGATGTCATGACAGAACCTGGCCTCAAAAACGTAACAGTTCAACCATCTGCTGATAGCGCTCTTTTCCCTGGGTAAAGTTGCCCAGCTTGACCCCCATGCCCCCTTTACTGGCGACCCGCATCATGCTTTGCGGAACCCGCCGCGCCCAGCGAACCTGGCCCTGACACTTCACCGTGTCGCCTTCGGGCAGCTCGATTTCAAGAAAAATGATCACTCCGGGTTTTGACGGCATGTTCGTCGTAACAAACAGGCCGGTATTGGAAATATCATCGGTAAAGGCAACGCGTCTGGCCTCTTCGACACCAAAACGCAGCTTGAGCCGTTTACGCTTACGTTTTTTAATCCGTTTTTCTGGCATAGCCTCTCCCTCACAGCACAAGAGCATTTCACAGATCTCACTGTCCGAATCATATATGCTCTCTCGTATCACTTCAACCGGTTAAAATGAAACAGAAAATCAACAAATTCCGCAAAGCTATTTATACAACATCGGCTACACCGCCGCCCCCCTTTTCCCGGCAGAGGAGCGCGAACCTACCCGGTCGCTTTCCACATCGCTCCCTCTATAGTACACTTTGACAAGCCCCCCCGTGAAACAGACGCTACCACGGAGCAGACCAGGTGCACGAGCTCGGGATCGCACAACAGTTGATCGAAATGGCCGAAGACGCCGCACGCCGGCAGCATGTCGACCGGGTTCTTTCCGTCAGGGTCGATATCGGTTCCCTCTCCGGTGTGCTGCTCGACGCGCTGACGTTCTGCTTCGACGCCTGCACCCGGCAAACCCTGCTGGAAGGCTGTCGCCTGGAGATCAATCAGATTGCAGCGCAGGCCCGATGTCAAAGCTGCGCGCAGACCTACGCCCTAAACCACTATTTTGATTCCTGCCCCTTCTGCTGCGCTGCAGACAAGGTTGTGCTGTGCGGCGAAGAACTTCAACTGCGTGAGATGGAGGTCGACTGATCCATGTGTACCGACTGCGGCTGCAGCCCGCCACCTAAACATCAGCACGATGCGGCGAAAAAAACCGTGCAGATCGAAAAGAACCTGCTCGACAAGAACGATCGACTGGCCGCACAGAACAGGGCGCGGTTTTCCGACGAGGACATTCTGGTCATCAACCTCCTCAGCTCACCCGGCTCGGGCAAAACCACCTTGGTGGAAGAAACAGTCACAGATCTGGGCGCACAGCTGCGCTTTGCCGTTCTCGAAGGGGACCAGCAGACCAGCCATGACGCCGACCGGATCGCCGCCACCGGAACTCCAGCCCACCAGATCAACACCGGCAGCGGGTGCCACCTTGACGCCCACATGGTCGGTCATGGCGTTGAGCATTTTACCCTTCCCGACACCGACGTGCTGATCATTGAAAACGTTGGCAACCTCGTCTGCCCGGCATCCTTCGATCTGGGTGAAGACCTCAAGGCCACCGTACTGTCGGTCACCGAAGGGGACGACAAACCGCTCAAATATCCGCAGATGTTCCGCGCCAGCGATGTCCTGCTGATCAACAAAATCGATCTATTGCCTCACGTCCGTTTCGATCTTGACGCTTGCCGTCGATACGCCCTCGGCATCCGCCCCGATCTGAAGATCTTTGAGATTTCCTGCTACGACAAAACCGGGATGAACCTCTGGTACAACTGGCTAAAGACCGCCCACAAACAGAAAACCAGCGGGACATCCTCATGTGCCTAGCCGTGCCGATGAAGATCGTGGAGATCTGTGACGGCTGCGCGATCTGCGAAATCGACGGAGTACGCCGCGAGGCCAGCCTGATGATGCTCGAAGAGGCCGCGGTGGGAGACCATGTGCTGATCCACGCCGGGTTCGCCATCGAAAAGATCGATCTCGTTCAGGCCGAAGAGACCCTCAGAGCACTGCGGGACGCCCTACAGACCCCGTCGGACCGAACCGCATGATCTCGCGCCAGCCCTACCGTGACCCGCACATCGGCGCAGCCCTGCTGAAGAAAATGGCCGAACGCCTCGGTGACCGGCCACAAACCATCACCCTGATGGAAGTCTGCGGCACCCACACCATGGCGATCTATCGGGCAGGAATCCGCGCCCTGCTGCCGCCGCAGGTCCGGCTGATATCGGGACCGGGCTGTCCGGTCTGTGTCACCCCCATCGAGGATATCGACCGCGCCATCGCCCTCACCCGTCGACCCGATACCCTCATAGCGACCTTTGGCGACATGATGCGTGTACCCGGATCCCACAGCAGTTTGCAGCGCGAAAAAGCGACCGGAGCGAATGTCCGTATCGTCTACTCGCCCCTCGATGCGCTCAAACTGGCCAAAAACCACCCGGACAAAACCGTCATCTTTCTCGGTATCGGCTTTGAAACCACGGCCCCCGCCGTTGCCGGTTCTCTCCTCGAAGCCAGACGACAAGGCGTCAAGAACTATCAGGTGCTCTGCAGCCACAAAACCATGCCGGCCCCGATGGCAGAGCTGGCGTCCGATCCGGATCTCGCCATCGATGGGTTTCTCTGCCCCGCCCACGTCAGCGCGATCATCGGCGCCGAGGCTTTTCGCCCCCTGTGCGAAGACCACGCGCTGCCCTGCGCTGTCACCGGATTCGAACCGCTCGACATTCTGCAGGGGATCGATATGCTCCTCGATCAGGTCATGACGGAGCAGGCGCGGATCGACAATCAATACCGCCGGGTGGTCAAGCCGGAAGGGAACCGGCGCGCCCGACACATCCTCTATCAGGTCTTTGAGCCAGATCTGGCCGTCTGGCGCGGGCTGGGCCCGATAACCAACAGCGGACTTCGCATCCGTGAAGACTTCGCTGAGCATGATGCCGTCCGACAGATTCCACTTCAGACCGCCCCCGCTCCGGAGCCCACCGACTGCCGCTGTGGCGACATTCTCAAAGGGAAAACAGCCCCACAGCATTGTCCACAGTTCGGTGCGAGCTGTACGCCGGAAACACCGATCGGCGCCTGCATGGTGTCCGCTGAAGGGTCCTGCGCGGCGGCATATAAATACGATCAGAAAGGGATCACATGAGCGAAGAGATCATTCTGCTCGGACACGGCAGCGGCGGCCGCCTCAGCCATCATCTCCTCGAAGAGATCATCCTGCCGACCTTGGCGGCGACGTCGCTGCAGGAGCCGAACGATGCGGCAGTGATCGATGGAATAGACAGCAGACGCCTCGCCTTTACCACCGACTCCTATGTTGTCGATCCGCTCATTTTCCCCGGCGGAAACATCGGTGATCTGGCGGTCAACGGGACGGTCAACGACCTGGCGATGAGTGGTGCACGTGCGCTGCTCTTAAGTGTCGGCCTGATCATCGAAGAGGGGCTGCCGATCGCCACCCTCAAGACCGTCCTCACCGCGATGCGCACCGCCGCGAATACAGCGGGCATCCGTATCGTCACCGGAGATACCAAGGTCGTCCCCAACGGCAAAGCCGACAAGCTCTTCATCAATACCTCAGGCATCGGAGTATTTGACCATCCACTGCACATCTCCGGAGACAGGGCCCGCCCTGGCGATAAAATCCTGCTCAGCGGCACCATGGCAGATCACGGGATCGCCGTGCTCGCCAGCCGGGAAGGATTGGACCTGCAGGGGGCCATCTCCAGCGACAGCGCAGCCCTCAACGGTCTTGTCTCTGCCCTGTTGGCGACATGCGGTGCGGCCGTTCATGTCCTGCGTGACCCCACCCGCGGCGGCGTCGCCACCACACTCAACGAAATCGCACTGCAGTCCGGGGTCGATATCCTCCTCGACGAATCCGCCCTGCCGATCAAACCGGGAGTAGCGGCCGCCTGCGATATCCTCGGACTCGATCCGCTCTATATCGCCAACGAAGGGAAACTACTGGCCTTTGTCTCGCCCGATGACGCAAAAACGGCACTGCA
>PKUC01000091.1 GCA_002868865.1 Desulfuromonas sp.
AAAGTTTACATAATATATATTATGCGACATTGCTATAGGGCGTCGCGACCGGTGCCGACCTCCCACCCCCGGTCGACATCATCAGCTCGTCAGTATTTACGAGTACTTCCACTTCAGTCAAAGCCCTCTCCTCAAAAAGCCATACCAACGAGCACTCAGCCCTTTGGTGAAAACTCCAGAAAATCAAATAAGCTCTGCTGTCTATCATCACTGAGCTTTTCCTTGTTTCTGGTGGCAACTGTCTTTTTCGTTCTATTATTTCCTGATTTTTTGAGATCCGATTTTGGCACCGATCTTTTCTTCTCGGCTTTTTGATCTTTCAAAATACGGTAAACACTGGCAACGCCAATTCCTAACTGGTCTGCAATCGACTGTCTGGTATATCCCTTGGCCGCGAGTCTCAATACGTCATTAGCCTTGGCCCTGGCTGTCGGTTTTCGGCCTTTATACTTACCTTCTGCTTTGGCTTTAGCAATTCCCTCCGCTTGCCTTTCCAGCATCATCTCTCGTTCAAACTCAGCGATAGCCCCCAGCATCGTGAGCATGATCTCCCCCCTCGAAGTCGAGGTGTCCAGGTTGCTGTTCAACACTTTGAGCGTCACCCCACGCTCCTTGAGCTGCTCCACAACCTCAAGAAGATGCCTGGTGTTCCTAGCGATTCTGTCGAGCTTGGTCACGACGACAGTATCGCCCTCACGTACGGAATTCAGAAGAGTGTGGAGTTGTGGCCTATTCCTAGCGACCCCAGGCACTTTCTCTGTAAAGTGTTTCGTAACCCCTGATTTCTCCAGTGCCTCAAGCTGAACATCAAGCTTCTGACCCGTGGTGCTGTCTCTGGCATACCCAACAATTTCACCCATATCTCGACCTCCTATCAATAAGACTTAATAATATGATAGACACTATCAAAGCTCAACAACAAACTCAGTGATAGCAGGTTGGCGGCAATTCAGCACACCTTGCACGTTCTGGCCTCTTTTGATCAAAAATGCAAAAAGGGTTCAGCATGTTATTGCTAAACCCTTTATATAACTATTTATTATAATTGCAATTATAACGATGGCAGTTTTATGGATACCTTCATACATACCCCAAGGCTGATTCCTTCCCTGCACCTATCGCCTGATTGCGAGACTCTTGTCTGTACTTATTCCCCATAGCAATCTCGTCTATCAATGGATAATGTGCTTTTGATAGAAACCTTTGGCTATAAGAATATGCCTCGGCATGAATTGTGGCCTGATCTTTACTTCATCGGTTTGATTAACGATCACCTACCCCTCCACGATCAATCCGTATTGCAGCGAGCCTTGCGTATCGAGCAGAAAGCTCCAGTGACTGCCGTCCTTGCCGAGTAAGGTCTTCAAGAAAAGGACTAGCTTCCTTTCTCGCGCATCTCATGCAGGCGCTTGAATTTGACCTTCATTCCCTCAAGAATTTCGCCATGGCTAGCTCCCGCATCCTGCCAGAGGAAGGCCAGCATGGCCTGTCCGTAACAGATGTTACAAGCTGACCCGTGGTCGTCGTACCCGTTATTGATCTTTCCATCTTTCAGAAAACAGGCCAGTAAGTCACGATGTCCCATCGCGTCGCAGAAGCAATAACAAGGGATACCCTGTTCACTTGATTCAGTGTTGATCTTCCCCAGCAACCCAGGTGACACAACCGCAATTTTATAGCCCATCTCTACGGAATCGCTGATGAAAACGTAATCCGGGAAATCATACTGATCCCAGTCGTGATCCGGATAATTCTTTTCCAGAAGCTCCTCGGTCGCTTCGGTCAACTGGGCCATTTTCATTTTCAGGATCTGATCGAAACGTTCTTGCTGGGGAGCATCCATGGACATGGAGACGAAGGGGAAAATCAAAAAAACTGCCAGTAAAAAGATCGCGCGTTTAAGCATTACTTACTCCTTCTTGCCGCCTTATTTAAAATGGCAGCATCAGTTGCCAGTTAAAAAATTGACCGATAATGATCAGTACTACCTGACTTAATAAGAGCAAGGCGTGATATGGAGTTTCAGGCTATTTCAAACCGTCCGTGAAAACGGGGTAGACCCTGTCTGTACTTATTCTCTGAAGAATCCTCCACTATCAATGAAAACAGGTTCATTGATAGCAATTTCATCACTGATACCGATACTGAAACCATCCGGGGAGTAGTCCGTCAATAGATAATATCGAATTTTCTCAACCAGTGCCCACAGAGCATGCCTTTCATCCTCTGTCGCCTCGAATAAAGAAGAGATATGCCGCTCGCTAGTATCAAGCAGTATCCGCGAGGGATCGGAAAGCCATCAGCCATTGAGGACACTAAAGCATTAGAAAATAGTTGGTTAGAGTTGTCGACTCCACAACCAATCAACTCTCTCTTTGGATTCGTTGAAGCTCACACCATCTGTTTTACATAGCTACAACAGAGAATACTTATCCCACACCGCCTACAACTGCTTTTCTACGCCCAAATCCTCAGCAATCTCACGGAACTGCTCCAGTGCCGCCTGCAGATCTTCAACAATCTCAGCCGCTAGCACGCCCGGTTCCGGAAGGTTGTCTGAGTCCTCCAGTGACTCATCTTTGAGCCAGAAGATATCGAGGCTGGCCTTGTCACGGGCGATCAGGTCTTCGTAGTCGTAACAGCGCCAACGGCCATTTGTTTCTTCATCATTCCAGGTTGCGGTGCGCTGTTGGCGCTTGGCGGGATTGTAGAGCTGGACAAATTCATCCAGGTCGCTGCGCTTGAGCGGATTGGTTTTCAGGGTGAAGTGCATGTTGGTGCGCAGGTCGTAGATCCACAGTTTTTTGGTCCATGGCGTTTCACTGGCTGGCTGGCGGTCGAAGAAGATGACGTTTGCTTTTACCCCTTGGGCGTAGAAGAGACCGGTCGGGAGGCGGAGGATGGTGTGGACGTTGCATTCATGCAGTAGTTTGCGGCGGATGGTCTCCCCTGCTCCCCCTTCGAACAACACGTTATCCGGCACCACAACGGCGGCGCGGCCATGCTGTTTGAGCAGGGTTTTGACGTGCTGCATGAAGTTGAGCTGCTTGTTCGAGGTAGTCGCCCAGAAGTCGTCACGCTCGACGATTTCCTTCTCCTTGGCAACCTTGCCGTCTTCGCCAACGATGGTTGTGCTGCTCTTTTTACCGAAGGGTGGATTAGTGAGGATGATGTCGAAGCGGTCGCCTGGATCGGCAGCGAGGGAATCGCTGACGACCAAAGGCAAATTACTGTCGTCACTGCCGATGCCATGCAACATCAGGTTCATGGCGCAGAGTCGTGCTGTCGACTGTACCAATTCCCAGCCCCTGAAGGTGCCATCCATAAGTTTTTTCCGCTCATCCTTGGTCATGTGGGGATGGTTATCGACAAGGCTGTCGTGGGCAGCAAGCAGAAATCCGCCGGTTCCACAGGCCGGGTCACTTATGGTCTCACCCGGCTTGGGGGCGATGACGTCGACGATGGCCTGAATCAATGGGCGCGGAGTGAAATACTGCCCGGCACCGCTCTTGGTGTCCTGGGCGTTTTTCTCCAAAAGCCCTTCATAGGCATCGCCTTTAACATCGGCACTCATCACCGACCAGTTTTCGCTGCCGATCAGGTCGACAATCAGTCGACGCAGCTTAGCCGGGTCCTGGAATTTATTCTGCGACTTATTGAAGATCAACCCGAGCAAGCCTTTTTCGTTGCCGAGATTTTCCAGAGTGTGGCGGTAATGGTCGAATAGTTCGTCACCGTCCTTCTTCACCAGAGACGGCCATTAGTAATCGGCTGGGACGTTACTTGGCTGATTGTATGGCGGTTTGGTGCGCTCATCGGCCATCTTGAGGAAAAGCAGATAGGTGAGCTGTTCGACATAGTCGCCGTAGCTCATGCCGTCGTCGCGCAGGACGTTACAGTAATTCCATAGTTTGGATACGATTGCTGCTGGGGTCATATAAAACCTTCTTATGGTGTCACATTGTCAATAATTGACTGAATTGCGCCTCGAACATTTCCACGGACCCGATAAAAGTCTTGATGCTTTAGGCGACGAGTTTTTCCACCACTTGCATTATGGCGGGGATGTGCAGTTACAGATTGAAGTCGTAGCTGATGTAAACTATCAAAACCTGAACAAACGTCAGGATATGTAGCTAGCATAGTTGGGTGTTTCAGCATATTCCCAAAGTGCCCATAAGTCAGATGGGGAAGAGTTTTTTTGAACAAGGCTTCAAAAATTAGATCTGTCAGGCTATCCAATGTAACCACACACGCATTAATGTCTGACTCGTAATGTTTTTTTACAGTGAAAGCGACGTGCTCTGCATGGTCATTTAAGTCATCTAAAAGTTTCTGCCAGTCATAATTCTTAAACTTTGAAGTAAGGACATACCTTAAAACACTTTCAACTAAACTGTCCGGCTTTCCGATACGTCGACTTTTTCCCCCAGCAAACAATAACAGCCTTGCAGCTTCGTGAGCTTTTGAAGGATCTGTAGGCGTTAAGCCATCCTCAATAATCTTCAAAGCCGCATTACGCGCAATGTCAGCATTCTTATAAAAAACCATTGAATTGAAAAAACCTTCATAGGTGGGTCGGCCATACCGATCAATCTCAAGTTGCTCGATGGCACATTTAATCACCCACCAATCAACCTCATCCTTGATCAAATTTTCATATTCAGCAAAGGTCAACTTGTTGTTCCTAACAACCCAAGCAATCAAGCTAGCCTTATAGGTAGGTTGCGGTTTCGGCAACTTTTTAGGTGGTGAGAGCAGTCGTTTATGAGCAAATTTAGCGCATTTGTCACGATGTGCGTCTGGAAGGTTATCCAATACACCAGATAAAATATCACCGTGCGCAGAATGATAGACTTCCTCGCCCGTTATAAACTGCAATAAATCATCAGATGCCTTAACCGGAATCTTTCTGTATTTTGAAAAATATGTTGCTATTTGAGTCGACAAAAAAGGCTGCTTGTAAAGAAGTGATACCAAACGACTGCTCAACTTACTGGTAGGCTCACAGTGGCCAAGAAGGTATTTGAATTTCGTTAAGTCCTCCGGTGAGACCGTTCCCCGCCTTATCATCCCAGACAATCTTTTGACCAAAGCATCTCTTTTTATTGTTGGGATAACGGAAGGCTCAGGGGGATTACTGACTGACTTTATTTCTTCAATATAATTCTTAACTTTACGGATATTGACCTTACTGCTTTGAGGGAAGAGACCCACCTCTTTAGCTGCGATATCCAGAGAAATCAGTCTTTGACGTAGACTGCTCTCTGTTTTTGAAAATAGCTTTATATCATCAACATACCGTAGATACTTGACACTGCCACGGCGACAGCCAACATCGTCAAGATGCTTCAAGATAATTTCTGAGAGCATTCCAGACGATAACGGCCCCTGTGGAATACCGTGCTCATGATAAATGTAATTAGAAACACTCGTCCAAGTGTTACAGGTCCATGTTTTGAGGCACTGTAAAAGAAACTCACCTAAATCATTTTCAATCCTAAGTTCTTTTAAGAAATGCTTTATTACATGGTGGTCTATGGAGTCGTAAAAAGCGGTCAAATCAAAGTTCGCCACAAAACTCAGGCCACCATCGATGTTTTCTTTCACCTCATGAGCGAACTTTTTATACCCATCCTGCCATTTAAGATAAAAGAATCGCGAACTCTTTCCCGCATACAAGTTGCCAAATATTTTTTTGTTTTTACGTGCTCTGACTTTAGGATTGAGCTTCTCCGCAACAATATTCATGCATGCCTGATAAACAATCTGATCATTAACGGTCAAAATTGTAATCGGACGGAGAATCCCGGACGGTTTCGGTACATATATTTTTGCTGCATGTCCCGGCTCATACGCCCGCCTTTTGAGATTTTTTCTTAATCGCCTTAAGTTGTGATCTGAGGAGGCAGCATAAGCACCGTAAGAATCACGAAAATAACTCTTATACTGAGCATCAGGATTCGACTGAATCCATCTATAGGCTCGCTTCAAATTATCCAATGAGCACATTTTTTCGTAATCATCTACAGCCATATCAACTCAGCGTGTCAGCTCTCCAGAAAAAGCTTTCTTAAGGATTGATTGACGCAGGCGACCTACTCGTTTCAGATTCTTCTCAATTTCATCGTCAGCTATTTTCAGAACAGACAACTTAGAGCTGACTTCATCAACAACAACCTTCATCTCGTCTAAGCTTATTGGCAAAGGAAAAGGAGTGCTCAACAACTTACCCTTGTTTATAAAGGGAATATTCACGCCCTGAAGCTGACTTTCAAGAGTGTTGATATAATATGGACTCTGCATGAACATCAGAAAATAATCTGCGACATCGTTAACATAGAAAAGAAATTTACCAACACGCTGATAAAGGATCGCAGGCACATCCTTTGATCCGAGCTGAGCTATTTTAAGCTCTCTGGACAGCAAGGGCCGATTCAAAGCCATCAACACATCACCTTCCTTTAAAAGAAGGTGCGCCCATTGAGACATATATTCTTCTGGCAAATGTTCAATTTCTTCCCATTTTGTATAGCCGAATGAAACGTTTGCTATCTGAAGCAGGCGTACTCCATCCTCGCTATATTCAGCCTTCTTAAAGGCATGACCGGACATCATATCTGTCACGGTATCAATACACGTCCACACCCACCCCTCAGGCAATTCCGGCAGATCGGTGGCATCCGGTGCAACAGGTTCTTTGTACTTCCCTCTCCCCTGCCAGCTCTCACGCCGCTCGGCAAGAATCCGCTCCAGCAGATTGTCTGCAGGTTCAACATCTGGATGCTGCTTGCGCCATTCTTCGGTGAGTTTGCCTTCGACGGCGGCTTTGAGGACGGCGGCTTTGTAGCGTTTGAGGTTGGCCTTGACGCGCTTGAGATAGGCGACGGCTTCGTCGAGTCGGGAGAATTGCTTTTCGATTTCCGCGACGATGCGTTTTTGTTGTTCCGGGGGAGCAAGGGGGATTTTTTGTTCTTTCAGGTACGTTGTAGAAACACGCTTTTGACCAACGGCTCCCGTCATGTATCTTTCAGCAACACCTCGAAAGTTTTGGCTAGACACATAGTAATAAACGTACCGAGCCTCAACACCTTCTTTGGGGCGCAACACATGGAACTCTGTTGAACCGAAGCCATATCCATTTGTAACCTTGGGGACAACGGCCATTTTACCGTTCTCCATGCAGGGCGTTATCTTGGCAAAGAGAACATCTCCTTGCTTAAAGGCGGTAAAACCTTTCTTAACTTCTGAGGCTAGACGTTCCTGAGAAACATCAATAGAGCCGTCGCCTGGACCTACTGCTGGCATTGGAACAAAGGAAACCAAAAGGTCGTCGGAAATTTCAGCCTTATTTATTCGAGGGTTTACATCGCAGGTTTTATCAATTCTGGCGGATGTCCAACCTTCCGGCAAATTTTCAATGTTCAAATCACTCACGCCGCCAACGCCTCATTCAACTCATCAAGAATCTTACTCAAATCATCTCCAAACAACTGCCAAACCTTCCCTATCCCACCTGCCTGCGCAAACGGCGCATAATCAAAATCATCCGTCTCAATCAATAGGTTGGCGGCAATGTGGTCACGGATCATCTCCAACCACTTGCGCTGTTCATCAGTAAAGCTCTTGCCACTGGCCTGCTGTTGCTCGACCCACGCCCGAAAGTTAACCTGCACCTTCTCGGGAAACGGCACCAGCTCATTCTCTTGATGCATGGCAAACCGCACCAACGACACCAGATCGGTTAAAATATGATTGGCCGCTGCACCACGCACCTTGCCAGCTTGCAACTTTTGATAGGCCGCCCAAAGCTCATCCGGAACCCGTTTCTCCCATCCCTGCGGATGAGTTTGATAGATGCGCAACTGTTCAACCTGAGCCACCAGCTTTTCAGCCAACTCCTGCACATCCTCAAACCTCAAGCGTTGTTTGAAAGGCTTACTGTAAAGCACCTGGAGAGCAGTGATCTCATCCTTATTGTCGGCAATAAACTGCTCAAACGACTCGACCACGCCCTTGGCCTTCTCTTCGGTAAAACCGGCGAAGATAACCGTATCGGGGCTGACCGTGTCGATAATCTGCTCGTTCTTCTTTTTTATCTCCAGCAACAGCTCACGCAACTGCGGATTGCAAAGCGGCTTGACCGCCTCACCAACCAGCTTGACGGCGGACTGCTTAACCTGCTTGGCATCCGGCTCGCTAGAGGCAAAATCCTTTTTCGCTTTGGACATGTGATGATCGGGATTGAGCGCATCGACCAGATCACCTGTCAGCGCCTTGAGGCTCTTGCCATCGAGCAGCTTTTCCACCTGCTGTTGTTCCTCGACCGTCAGTTTCTTTTCCATCCGCGCCAAACGGGCGGCGACAGAAGATATCACATCCGGCTCGGCATTACCGAAAGCAACGGCCTGCAATAGCTTTTCAAAACCGACATTCTTCTTGCGCTCCATGGGGCGCGAATCGGTCTGATCCATCTCGCAGACCCCGACAGCATCGACAATGACGAAATGATCCTTGGTGACGGCATCCGGCGTGACCGATTGCAGGTCGTCGTCGTTGATGATCCGCACCCCACGCCCCTTCATCTGCTCGAAATAGGCGCGAGACTTGACGGTGCGCATAAAGAAAACAGCCTCGACTGCTTTGATATCGGTGCCGGTCGCAATCATGTCGACCGTGACGGCAATGCGCGGATTGTAGCTGTTACGGAAAGCGGCGATCAGATCTTCCGGCTTAGCTCCGGTGGTACGATAGGTGATCTTCTGGGCAAAGTCGTTCCCCTTTCCGAACTCCTCACGGACGATCTTGACGATATCCTCGGCGTGGGAATCATCCTTGGCAAAGATCAGCGTTTTCGGTACCTCGGTGCGGCCGGGGAAGATTTCAGTAAACAGTTTGTCACGATAGGTCTGGATGACGGTGCGGATCTGGTCGACGGCAACCACATCCCGATCGAGCTGCTTGGCGTCGTAGTTGAAATCATCATCCAACTGCTCCCAGCGAACCTCGCGGGTTTCCCGGTCGCGCTTGTCGACGTAGTAACCGGCCTCGACCTCCCCGCCCTGCTCGGTAATGGCGGTCTTGATGCGATAGACATCGTAATTGACGTTGACCCCGTCGGCAACGGCATGTTCGTGGCCGTACTCCATCACCAGGTTCTGGTTGAAGAAACCGAAGGTCTGCTTGCTGGGAGTCGCGGTGAGGCCGATGAGGTAAGCATCGAAATATTCCAGCACCTGCCGCCAGAGGTTGTAGATGGAGCGGTGGCACTCGTCGGTGACGATGACATCGAAGGTTCCGATGGGAAGATCAGGGTTGTATTCGATAGGGTCAGGTTCCTTGAACAGATTGCCGAACTCGACCGATTCCTCTTCCATATCTTCAGGCAGGTCACGCCCCTTGAGCATCGAATAGAGCCGCTGAATGGTGCAGATAGAAACCCGGGCGGTGGTATCGAGCACATTGCTGGTGAGGTTCTGAACGATGTATTCTTCGCTGAACTTGAAGTTGTTGTAGGGCGATACGTACTGCTGAAATTCCTTGAGCGTCTGCCGCCCCAGATTGCCCCGGTCGACCAAAAACAATACCCGGCGAGCACCGGCAAACTTGATCAGTCGATAGATGAAGTTGATGGCGGTGAAGGTCTTGCCGCTGCCGGTCGCCATCTGGATCAGTGAACGGGGATGGTTGTCCCTTAACGAAGCTTCAAGGTTGGTAATCGCCTTGATCTGCGCTGGCCATAACCCTTCAGTGACAAGTGATGGCATCTGCTGTAAACGAGACAAAAAAGTTGGGAACTGGCCGTAACTGGATTGTGACTCTGCCGCCATTTCAGGGGCAATGCTATTGTCTGAATCAAGCCATTCGGCAAAGAGTTCCGGGCGGTGAAAGGCAAAAACATTGCGGGAACGTGGTGCGGGATCAAGACCGTTAGTGAAACGGGTTTCAACACCAGTCGACTGAAAGGAAAAATGTAACGGATTGTGCCAGCGAGGCAGGCCTTCCGGTAGGCCTTTGGTGTATTTGTCGGATTGGATTTCGACACCAGTCAGCGTGGAGCCGACCTTCTTGGCTTCGATAACACCAGTCGCTTTGCCGTCGACATAGAGCAGATAATCAGCAAAACCGTGACCAGAAGCCAAGGGGAATTCGCGAATGGCAACGCCACGTGATGCATAGATATTGGCCGACTTAGCGTCCTGAACAACCCACCCAGCAGCCGTGAGAAGTTCATCGATCTTTATGCGCGCTTCCGTTTCTGGCGCAGGCGTCATGAGATCTCCCCCTTAATCGCAATTAAAACCGCCAACAGCAACGGTCACAGGTGTTCAGGCAACTTGTCTAGCCAAACGCCTGTCTTTAAAAATCCACAAAGATACTATAGGATTCCCGTGTTAGTTTCAATTAATTTCAAGTAGTTAGTTCTGAGGATAGAGACACGTCAAAATGTGTCTGATTAACCATCTTTAAAATACAAAAGGACCATTCCTCTGGAATTTACCACCATTGAATGGTCCTTTTAACTTATAAAAAAAAGGCCAGTTCCGGGGAACTGACCTTTTTTTTCAAATGGTGGAGGTGGCGGGAATCGAACCCGCGTCCGAAAATCTTTCACGTAAGGCTTCTACATGCGTAGTCTATGTTTTAGTTAACCCGATAAAGCTCCCACAGACAGGATATTTAACGGGCGAGTCTGCTTAGATTCGCTTCAGAGCCGCAGACGGTCTCTGAAACTAGCCTGCTGCAATTAACGTCCTGAATACCACACAGGCAATGACAAACAGGACGTAGCAGCATTAAGCTGCTATTGCGTAATTAACGTCAGTATCGGCGTTTATTAGTATTGGGCTTTTTAACGGAGCCTGCCCACTCCGGCATGCCACCTTCGCTTCCAACCCCCGTCGAAACCTTGGCACCCCCATTGAACGTATGCAATTTTTAAAGAACTGTTCTCGACCAGACAGTAACAGCTGACCTGGAACCCCATTATCTCACAAGTGATCAAAAACCACCAGATGCTGTCGGCACAACCTGTTAGCGGAAACTGTCTTTGATCGCTTTGGCCATTTCGCGATTGGCCTCTTTCTGCTTAAGGGTCTGCCGTTTATCGTGCAGTTTTTTTCCTTTGCCGACGCCGATTTCCAGCTTGGCGAGGCTGTTCTTAAAGTAGATCTTCGTCGGGATCAACGAACAGCCCTTCTGCTCAGTGAATCGGATCAATTTGTCTATTTCAGCATGATGCAGCAGCAGTTTACGCATCCGGGTCGGTTCATGGTTTTCCCGGTTGCCCTGCTCGTAGGTACTGATATTCATATTGTTGATAAAAACCTCGCCACCGATAATGCGACAGAACGCCTCTTTCAGGTTGACCTTGCCCAGACGTAAGGACTTGACCTCGGTCCCCTGCAGAACCAGTCCGGCCTCAAAGGTCTCTGTAATAAAAAAGTCGTGATAGGCCTTTTTGTTGGTGGCGATGATTTTAATTCCCATGCTGTATGTCTTCCGACCGCTCTTTTGAAGGGGATTCGACCTTCACAATGCGCGGCATATAGGTTTCACGGTTCAGGCTCCTGGTTGCCAGGCGGAGCAGAACAAAAGAGCCGAGCAGAAAGGACACCCCCATAAGGGCCGAAAAGAGAACCGGAGTCATCCCCAGTGAGTAGGATTCAGCCAGGGTCTGTCCACCGATGGCACCGATCAGCAGTGCGATAATCGGGACAATATACAGCAGGAATGACGATTTCAAAAAATGCTGAGTCGAGGTCGCAATCTTAACCCGGTCTCCGGTTTCGGCACCGACAACATTAAACGCATCGACCAGCATGGTTTTCCCATCGCTGCCGATCTGACAGGCCCCACTGGACGCACAGTGCTCGCAGGCACTATGCCGCTGACAGAGGACCACCGCGACCTGCTTTCCCTTCAGTTCAACGACTGTTCCGTATTCTTCTAACATGTCGACACCATCACAACCAGAGTTATCTTCCCTATTTGAACTATAGTGGAATGTCGTGCGACCGCAACCGATCGATACCATTCAGAAAAAGATGGCTGACCGTTGCACGGTGCCCTTCGTGGACCAGAAAGTCAATAACATCGGTGGGGTTCGGTAGGTCTTCCGGACTCAACACCTGGAAATTGCAAGAGGATTCGGGCTGCACCAGACCCCAGTCCGATCGGTAGCCAAGCGAGATCGCCCCACCTGTGGTCGCCATATCAAAAAGCTGGGCGGAATCGACCTGATGGCCGAACCAGCGTGCCGCAAAGTGGAGTTCATCCCAGATCGACAGGCTGTCGTTGCTGGCCATGCTATCGGTCCCCAGCGCCAGATTGATCCCCGCTTGATGCAGTGCTGAGAGCGGTGCTTTCCCGCTACCGAGTCGATCGTTTGAACGCGGGCAGAGGACAACAGAGCATCCAGCGCGAGCAATCAGGTCGATTTCATCCACAGTGAGTTGGGTTCCATGGACCAGAAGAGTGTCAGCACGAAGGCCATCGATCCGCTGTAACTGCTTTGCCGGGGGATGACCCGCTGGCGCACCGAGGTATCGTTCCCAACCGATGAAAGGATACAGCTTACGGGCGATATCGCCGCCCTGAGTCGCCAGAAACTCGACCTCTTCTGCGGATTCCGCCAGATGGATTGCGCTGAACACATGGTCAGCTTCCAGCTCACGGAACAGGTCGGTCAGAAAAGAGCTGTCGAGGGTGTACAGTGAGTGCGGAGAGAGCCCCGCCAGGACAGAATTCGACTTATCCCAGCTTAGCAGAACCTGCTTTAACGCGGTCAGTTTTTTCTGCAGGTCTGACCTGTTCTGTCCGATGATCTCAAGATAGACCCTGCCCTGTAACCCACAGTTGCGATAGGCATTGCGGGCCGGCAGGTACGAGAGGATATCGCCGACGAGGCCCGTTCCCGCACGGAGAGACAGCTGAATGCCCCGTTGCAGAGAGGACAGATAGCATTCCTGCGGAATGCGGTGTTTGACCCGAATAACCTGGAGAATCCAGTCGACGAAGGAAGCCGGCCGTTTCCCCCTCCCCTCTGAATCGTTCCAGCGCGGAAAATCTGTTAATTCGAGGTGGGTGTGTGCGTTCACCAGTGGAGGCAGGATGATTGCGGAGCCAAAGTCGACAACGGCGGCCTGCTCGTTACCACGGCGTATGGTTTGCAGGGCGCCGACTTCGGCAATACGACCGTCGATATCGAGCAGCGCCCCGCCTTCTATAAGGGCTGAGCCTGACAGTAGATATTGGGCGGTATAGATCGTTGCCACAGAGGTATCCACTAGGCGGTCTGTTTATCGATAAGGCCGTGCAACAGGGACGCAACATCATGCTGCCGGACGAGCTCACACTGCTCGGTCAGCACTTTTTCCAGAATATCCTTTGTCGTCAGGGGGTTTGCGAGAACGACACGAAACACCGTAATGGGAATATCGTCGGACCGGTCCTGGCGAATCCGGGTCCGGGAAACGAAGGTTTTTCCCGCTTCGCGTTGGCGTTTCTGGACAATACGGGTTACCTGATCAAGAACGGTATTGATCTGGTGACGCCGCTGGTGATCGGTTATTAGCAGCTCCTGCTGGATCGCTTGGGGACAGTATCGATAGGTCAGGATATTCAATTCGGGCTCGGTGACCAGTTCAAAATCGGGGTGATTACGGACCATCTCGGCAAAAATCTGCGCGCGATCGATGCCCTGGTCCATCAGCAGCTCATACCCTTTGCGGCCGATAATGGACAACCCTGCGTGAACCAGCATCGCCATGCCGGGGCGCGATCCTTCTAAGGTATGGCTGCCAAGGTCCTTAGACCCTTCCCGTAGGATATAGGCAGCATGATGCTCGATGCTGGCCAGGGCGGCCGGATCACGAAACAGAACCATGCCGGCGCCCATCGGCGCATACAGCTGTTTATGTGCGTCCAGGGTAACGGAGTCCGCGCGCTCGATCCCCTTGAGCAAGTGACGATGCTTGCGCGAAAACAGGGTCGGCCCTCCCCATGCCGCATCGACATGAAAATGACACTGCTGTTGCCGGGCGAAGTCTGCCATGTCGTTTAGTGGATCAATGTTTCCGGTTTCAGTGGTTCCGGCGATGCCGATCAGCGCCAGTGGGTGGATGCCTTCATCCCGCAATCGCATGCAATGTTGTTGCAAGCGACGCATATCGATCCGATTTGATCGATCCGTCTCGACAGCAATCAGGTTCTCCCGGCCGATGCCGAGCAGGTCAGCCGCCTTCCCCAGGGAGTAATGTCCGCGCCGTGAAACCAGAACAGCAAGCCCCTTATATCCTTTATATTCAAGGGCCTTGTAAAGGCCTTCTTCAGCGATCCCTTTAAAGTCATCCTGAGGCGCAAACAGGCGATTGCGGGCCGCCCACAGGGCGGTGATATTAGCGATGGTCCCTCCTGAACAGAAGGCTCCGAGGGCATGGTTGCTGTCATGGATCCAGCGCTGATAGAAACCGGCATTTTCATCATAGACCAAGCGGTGAAGCATCGCCAGGACCTGCCGTTCCAGCGGGGTAAAGGCCTTTGAGGTCTCGACCTTGACGGTGTTCTGGTTGAGGGCAATCATGATGCGCGACAGCGGAAGCATAAAATACGGAATCGCCGACGTCATGTGTCCGACGAACCCCGGCGAGGCGGTATGAACGGACTGCGCCACCAGTTTTTCTTTCAAAAAATCGGTGTAGTCAGAAACAAAGGTCGGTTCTTCGGGGATATCAGAATCGGAGAAGTCGGCTTCGATCTCTTCCAGTTCCCGCTCGATAGCAACAATATGGCGCTGCAGAAAACCGGCGACGTCGTCCGAGATCGCCTGATCGATCTGGCCCAGAGTCGAATCGGGCGCTTCGGGAACGGTAAAGATCCGAAACAGCGTCTCCAGATTGGCGCGGGCGATTTCTCCACTTCGTGGCATCTCGATCTACCTCAGCAGATAACCGTTATCGATCAGACGCGTGTCGCCGATATAGACCGCCAGCAACATGACCGCGTTGTCGTCGATCTGTGTCATGTCTTCCAGGCTGTCCTGATGACAGATCTGAATATAATCGATACGAGCATCGGCAAGCTCAGCAATGCGTTGCCGAGCGGCCTCAATCAAAACCTGTGGATCACGTTCACCGGCTGTGGCCCTGTGAGCACTCTCCCCGAGGATCGCGGACAGGGTCAAAGCCTGAAGGCGCTGTGCAGCGCTCAAATAGACGTTTCGCGAACTCATCGCCAGTCCGTCTTCTTCCCTGACAATCGGCATGCCGATAACGTCGACCGGCATGTTCAGGTCGGTGACCATCTGCCGGATCACGGCCAGCTGCTGAAAGTCCTTGCAGCCAAACAGCGCGACATGCGGCTGAACAATATTGAACAGCTTGTTGACCACCGTGGTGACCCCGCGAAAATGCCCGGGGCGACTGGCCCCGCACAGCGACTCGGTCAGACGCTCAACGTCGACATAGGTCGCATAACCCGACGGATACATCTGTTTTGCGTCCGGGGCAAAAACGAGATCGACACCGACCTCCTCGGCGAGGGCGCAATCCTTGCGCAAATCACGGGGGTAGTCGTCAAAATCCTCCCCCTGACCAAACTGGGTCGGATTGACAAAGATCGACAGTACCAGCAGGACTCCCCGTCGTCTGCCCTCTTCCAGCAATGACAGGTGTCCCTGATGCAGATAGCCCATCGTTGGCACAAAGGCGATCTTCTGTCCGTTACCACGCGCGGTCAAGGCGCGTTGCTGCATCTCTTCAACTGAATTGATAATATCCATAATCGGGTCTATTTAAAGGAATGGTCGTCGGTAGGAAACGCCCCGCTTTTGACGTCGCGGACGTAATTGTTGACAGCGGAGGCGATGGTCGTGGAGATATCGGCGTATCGTTTTACAAATTTCGGCGAATACTTATCGCACAAGCCGAGGATATCGTGAATCACCAGCACCTGACCATCGCAATGCACCCCAGCGCCGATACCGATAGTCGGGATTGTCAACCGGGCGGTAATCTCTTCGGCCAGCGGTCCGGGGATGCCTTCCAGCACCAGCGCAAAGGCACCGGCCTGCTCGATCGCGAGGGCATCGGCCAGAATGCGCCGGGCCTGTTCCTGTTCACGTCCCTGAACCTTGAATCCGCCCATTCGGTGTATCGACTGCGGGGTCAGTCCGACGTGGCCGACGACGGGGATATCGATATCGACGATGGCGCGGATCGTCTCGGCCATCGGCTCGCCCCCTTCCAGCTTGACCGCCTGTGCGCCAGTCTCTTTGATCAACCGGCCAGCATTGATTCTGGCATCACGAATGTCGGTCTGATAAGACATGAACGGCATATCGACTACGGTCAGCACGTCAGGAGCGCCCCGCACAACGGCGCGACTGTGATAGATCATCTCCTCAACGGTGACCGGCAGGGTGTTGTCATAGCCGGAAAAGACCGACCCCACCGAGTCGCCGACCAGCAGCATGTCGATCCCCGCTTCACCGATCAGCTTGGCGAACGGGTAATCGTAGGCGGTCAAGACAGAAATCTTCTCTCCATCCTGTTTCATCCGCCCGATATCGAGAACTGTACGCTTTGTTTTCACTGTTGTTCATCCAAACGCAAAATGCCCTCCGCAGCAGACGGAAGGCATCGTAGAAACAGCAGGGCATCAGCAGCCATGCTGTTTGTCAACTATCGACCAACCGTCCCGGTCCGCAGATCCAGGCGTGAGTGATATGGTCGCTGAAAAACGCTCGATCAGCTCCGGCACAGGTTCCGGGCAAACGTCCTTAACCAGCGAATCTAACAATACTTTTTACAGAGACAACAGCCCCTGCAAAAAAGCGTTTTATCCTATACCACAACAGAATCAAAACTGTCTAGCGACTTTTCAATCAGCGTCGCCCCGCTGCATTTTCAGTGGCGACCAGTTGTTTTCCGGCGCTGTAGGCATCAGCCTGTTTTTCACCCAGATTCCAGTACTCACGGATCCCACCCAGATAAACCAGAGGATCAAAACTAACGGTGTCGATATGACCGTCGCCATCAAACGCTTCTTCTGTCGCATGGACTTCGACGATATGCCCCAGCAGCAAGCGGTAATCACCCAGTTCAACTTCCTGCGCCAATCGACATTCGAGATTGAGGGGGGATTCGGCCAGCAAGGGCACCGCAACAATGTCGGCCTCTTCCGGGTGGAGTTGACAATGTGATGCCTTGTCGACATCGGTCCCGGAGCGGATGCCACAGTAATCGGCTGCGACCGCCAACGAGGCCGGAACCATATTGACGACGAACTCACCCCGCTCGCGGATATTCTGATAGGTCTTACGCCCCCGATGCAGAGATACGGCCATCGTCGGCGGAGTTTTACTGACAATTCCGGCCCAGGATGCGGTCATCAGGTTCAGCTCACCCTCTGCATCGAGGCTGCTGATCAACGTGGTCGGTTGAGGAAAAAAGGTCACACATGGACCCATACGGCGTTTGTTCATCGGTTGAAAATTCCTTTTACTGTTTGTCCGGCAGCAAAGCATCAAGTGCATTCTGGAGGACGGTATGGGGCGTAAAACCGGTCGTCGAATCGAGGAAAAGCTTATCTCTCAAATCGGTAAAGATGCGGAACTGTTGCCGCAGGCGATCAAAATACCGGTCCGGTTGCTGTGCACAATCCTGCGCTACCGCGGCGGACAGGCACAAGAACGACCTCGACAGGCTGCTGTGGAGCGCCTCATAGGCCTGACGGTCCCAACTGTCGCGAACGGGGACCTGCTCGAGGTGGTTGAGAATTTTTGCGTATTGCAGTTTTTCGACCACAAAACGGTGCAGTCGGGCCAAGGTCGCCAGATCCGTTTCGGTCTGGAGTGCCAAATGGCGCAGCGGCAGAAAGTCCTGCAGGTAATCAAGGGTCGCGAACAGTTGCGCCGTATCGTCGTCAAGTCCATCATTCTGCAGGCACTGCCGTTGCTGGCAGCAGGCCTGCCACTGGTCGGCGGGTAGGACATCCTGAAACAGCGCAGAATAATCCTTAAGACCGCTGCGCAGGTTCTTAAAATCGCTGTCGGTCACAGGCAGGGAGATCTGCGTTTCTAGCGCATAGCGACAAAACTCGGCCAGCAGATCTTCCAGTTCCAACAACAGGGTGTACTGACGCTCGGTGGACATTTTGTTATCAAGGGCAAACAGGGCCGTGCGCAGGGCATGACCGTCGAAAAGCCTGTCAAAGACCAGATAGGCACCAACACACATCTCAGGGGTTGCGCCACTGCGGCGCGACAGGGTTAACCAGAAGGTACTGCCGGCGGCATCAACGACGCGGTTGGTCATCATCGTCGCGGCGATCTCCCGGGCGAGCGGGTGATTTTCCAGATGTGCTCCGAAATCCTCAGACATCTGCCGGGGGAAATACTGACGAAGCAGATCCTCGGCCAGAGACGATTCGGGCAGGGTACTGTCCAGTAGGGTGCGGTAGAGGAACATCTTACTGTAGGCCAGCACCACCGATAATTCCGGGCGCAGTAGTGCACTGGCGGGACGGGCCATCACCATCTTGCGGGACGGCAAAAACTCATCGCGCCGATCAAGAATTCCCGAGCGACCGAGTCGATCCATCAGGTCGAGGAACGGTTCGGCATTGGCAGCGCAGCGCCGCTCATCCAAGGAGAGGGCCAGGGTCTGGCTGTAGTTGTTGTCCAGCACATCGGCGCAGACGGTTTCTTCCATCTCAGCGAGCAGTCGGTAGCTGGCGTCAATATCGGCCACCTCTCCGGTCTGGCGCAGCAGCTGCAGCATGATCTTCAGGTTAACTTCATGGTCAGAGCTGTCGACCCCGGCAGAGTTATCGACCGCATCGGTATTGATCAGCCCACCTGACTGGGCATATTCGATACGGGCCTGCTGGGTAAATCCCAGATTGCCACCCTCGCCAACCACCCGCACCTTGAGCTGGGCCGCATCGACCCGGACGGAATCGTTAGCACGATCCCCGGCATCTTCCTGGGTTTCAAAGCTGGCCTTGACATAGGTGCCAATTCCGCCGTTCCACAGCAGATCGGCCTGCGCAGAGAGGATCAGACGGATCAGACCGGCGACATCCATCCGCGATTGCCGCACCCCGAGCCATTTCCGGACTTGGGGAGAGATCGGAATCTCTTTGGCCTGCCGTGAATAGATCCCGCCACCGGAAGAGATCAGTGACCGGTCGTAATCGTCCCAGGACGATCGAGGCAGACGAAACAGCCTCTGCCGCTCTTCAAAACTGCGCTCGGCATCAGGGTCCGGGTCGAGGAAAATATGGCGATGATCAAAGGCCGCCAACAGCCGGATCTTGCGCGACAGTAGCATGCCATTTCCGAACACATCACCACTCATATCGCCGATACCGATGACGGTAAACGGCTCTGACTGTGTGTCGTGTCCCCGTTCGCGGAAATGGCGCATGACACTGACCCAGGCCCCCCGTGCGGTGATCCCCAGTTTCTTATGATCGTAGCCGTGCGACCCTCCACTGGCAAAGGCGTCACCCAGCCAGAATCCGTACTCGTCGCTGACACCGTTGGCGGTGTCGGGCAGATGGGCGGTGCCCTTATCCGCCGCGACGACCAGGTAAGGATCTTCATCATCGTAAGCGACAATGCCGGCAGGACGTCTGACCCCGTCGGCGGTGCGGTTGTCGGTCAGATCGAGCAGACCACGCATCAGTGTCTGGTAGGCTTCCTTAACCAGACGAGCGCCCTCTTCCCGCTCGGCAAACGGGGTTTTCACCACAAACCCCCCTTTCGACCCCACCGGAACAATCACCGCATTTTTGGTCATCTGCGTCTTCATCAGCCCGAGCACCTCGGTGCGGAAATCATCAGGCCGATCGGACCAGCGGATACCGCCGCGGGCAACTTTTCCACCGCGTAAGTGGATTCCTTCCATCTGTGCGGAATGAACAAACACTTCATAGAGTGGACGTGGCGATGGCATATCGATGACACCCAGCGAACTGATCTTGAAGGACAGAAAATAATCCGGCTGGGTGCGACGCACGAAGAAATTACATCGCACCGTCGAATCGATCAGGTTGAACAGGGTGCGCAAAATCTGGTCTTCGTTACTGTCGGTGACCTGTTCGAGAGCAGTCAACAACTCCTGCCGCACCGGAGAAAGCACCTGCTCTTCACGGTGCAACGGATCCTGCCATTCAGGGCGATCGAGAAAGCGCCCTTCAAAATAACGATAAAGCAGCAGAGCCACATGATGGTTGTTGATCAGGGCAAAGGCGACCCGCCGCTTGGTAAAGGGGCTGCCCAATTGAAAATAATAGTGACGATAGGCCCTAAAGACATCGATCTGCTGCCAGTCGAGGCCGGTCAGCGGCTGCAGACGATGAAGATAGTCATTTTCGACCCGGTTGGTGCGGAGCACCCCGAGGGTTTCGATCAGCAGCGGCTTCAGTATCGTCATCGACACCGCGTCTTCGCAATCGGGGCGGATGGCAAAGCTCTTGATGTAGATGGTCCGTGCATCAACCTCCAGCGTAAAATCGACCTCCTCCAGAACGCAGAGGTTGAGGTTCTCCAGAAACGGCATCAGGTCGTTCAGATAGCTTTCGCTGCGGCTATAAAACTGAAGACGATAGATTCCGCCCCGTTCGTGAAACGGTCCCCAGATATCGAACACATCGTCTTTGCTCTGCAGCAGACGCTCGACATTCTGCACGTCACGCACGGCAAAGCGGGGGTGGGTTCTGGAGCGATAATCAGAACGGAACACCTTATTGTATCGCAGCCAGAGAGCTCCGGCCTCATCGTGAAAGTTTTTTTCGAGCAGGTGGCGGAACTTTAACTTCCAGGGTTGCGCCAGCCGGGTCAGGCCCTGTTCCAGACGCAGCAGGTCGATCCGCACCTGGGGGGTCTGGAGGCGCAGATTGACATGCAGGCTCAGGTAGTCGACCGACAGGTGGATAATTCGCGATTCAACCGACGTGGCACGAAAGTGACGTTCGAGATAGGTGTCGATTCGCTGGAGATGATCCGGGGTGTAAAATTCCTTGGGCATGATCAGCAGCAGGGTCACCCCCAGCTCCGACATGCTGGGAGCGACAACAACCTTGACGCCGGCCTGACGGTGCAGCTGGATAAAAGAACGCAGCATGCGCCGCAGCTCGGTATCGCCCATCAGAAACAGTTCAACCTTGGGGAAGGTATTAAAGATCTGTATCGATTTTCTGTAGTTGTGACTCTCTCTGCGAATACCAAGGGCATTCTGCGCGGTTTCAATCCGATGACGCAACGCTGGGATCGAGAAGGTGTTCTCATCAACGCTCTGCTGGGTATAGAAACCCCAGAACGCGTGTTCCCTGATCTGTCCATCGGCCAACGGTTCACGAAAGCCGAGATAGGTTAAACGTTCAAAGCGATGAATCGGGCTGCGCTGCTCGGTTTTTTCCAGGGCGACGTCACCGCCGTACATCAGCCGCGATGACAGCACGACCTTGAGCAGGTCAACCGGTTGCCTGTCATGACCGGGCACCTGATTGTAAAGGATATCCATACCCAGAGTCTGCTCAGGCTGCTGACTCGCTGCTGTCCCTTCCCCTGTGCTGACAAGATAGGTCCTGTACGCTACGGGGATAAAATTATCCTCCATCAGCCAGTCAAACAGATCACTGTATTGAGACAACGTGGGAACATGCCGCAGCGCATCGATCCGATCGAGGGTCGCGGAGCGGTCCTGTCCAATTTTTAGAGCTGCAGTCAGAATGTCCGTCAGGCCCTGCTTCAGTACAGGGACCAGTGCGTGTGGCAGCCGTTCGAGGAGAATCCACACGAACGATTCATGGACGCCTTCCTTATCCGGCTGAAAAGAGACCAGCTCGCCGTTCTGCCGCTCAAGACCGATAATCGGATGACAGACAGCGCGGAACTGCAATGATTGACGATGCAGGTATTCCTGAATCGATGAAAAGATATGGTTGGCATCGTTGGCGTTACAAAACAGAAAATAACGATCGACACCATCGATCCGGTGCAGCTCAACCTTAGCCGGGTCACAGCGCTTACGGAGAAAATCGAGGGCCATTTGCAGCCACTGGTGGACCTGATCGATCTCAACGCCGGCCAGCAGGCTGATCGAAATCTGCCCCCTTAAAATTCCGGCCAGTGCCATCAGGTGGGGATCGACTGAGCCTTCTTTCTGCTCTTGGGCAAACTGCTGCAGAAGTGACGGTTCCAGTTGCTCAAGATCGCGGCCGCGATTGGTCAAGATCACCTTCATAGGGCAGGTCTCCATAATGAGAGAGAAGAGAGGTGAATCTACAAATGGCATCTACCCAACAGGGACATCTGCTGTTGTTGATGTGCGCTTTTTTGATAATAGAAGGTGGTGCTGTGAAAAACAAGATGAAGCGCAGAAAAAGGAGAGAACCTATGTTACGGCAAGAGACCGGCTGAGGGCGGAGAACTCGTCCAGGGTCAAGGTTTCTCCGCGGCGTGTGGGTACAATAGAGCAGTGTTGCAGGGCGCTATCGACCTGATCCGCAGAAAATCCACCGGCCTGCAAACTGTTACGGACTGTTTTACGGCGCTGAGTAAAGGCTGCCTTGACCACGCGGCGGAAAAAGGGTTCGTCATCAACCACAACTCGTGGAGAAGCCAACGGCTCAAACCAAAGAACGATAGAGTCAACCTTCGGGGGCGGACGAAACGATTGTGGCGGCACCAGCGCCACCACCTGAATGTCGTACCACAGCTGACACAGGACCGAGAGAACGCCGTAATCCTTTGTTCCCGGCGGGGCGGCCAGTCGTTCACCGACCTCGCGCTGAAACATCAGAATCATCCGTTCAAACAGCGGGCGATGATCGAGCAGGCGGAAGACGATCTGACTGGAAATATTGTACGGCAGGTTTGCAACCAGGGTGTAGGGCGGCAGGTTTAAAAAATCGCTCCAGTTCAGGGTCAGAACATCGCCCTGATGGATCTTGAGATGGGGCTCGGTGCGCTGCTGCAGGCGCTCCACGAGATCCCGATCGATTTCGATGACGTCCACCTGAACACTCGATCTGAGCAGATGATCGGTCAGAACGCCCAACCCGGGACCGATCTCAACGGTACGGGTTTCGGTGGTCAACCGGGCGGCGGCAATGATCTGCTGAATTACCACCTGATCGTGGAGAAAGTGCTGTCCGAAGCGTTTTTTCGTCTGATAAGCCACAGTCGCTGAACTATCCTGCTGAACGGAAATTATTTAAAAATGACGGCGTGGCCAGCGGGGAATACGCCACTGTTTGACCGCCGGAATCATCCGCAGGGTCAACGCATACCCGACCGTCAGGGCCACCACTCCAAAGATCAGGCTGCCTAATCCCAGCGGCACTACAACCTGCCAGCCGAGCTGAGACAGGGATTCGTAATTATACTGTACCGGAACTTCAGGCCGGGGCAGCCGCAGCAGCACGCGGCCGATCTCGTATTCCAAACCGTAGATAAACGGTGCAGTGAGCGGATTGGTGATCCACACCCCCACCATCGCCGCAATCTTGTTCTCCCGCAGCAGCACGGCGAGCGCCAGAGCGATCAGCATCTGAAAGCCGAAGGTTGGTGTCATTCCGATAAACAGTCCGAGGGCCATTCCCTTGGCGATATCGTTGGGGGAAGCCTGCAGCCGAACCAGACGGATCAGATTCAGTTTAAACTGTCGAGGAAAAGACCAACGTCGCCACATCGTTTCAGAAGAACCTTAACCGAGCCTATCGCAGCGAACCTCTTCGAGAGGCCAACTGGAAACGGCATTCATATCGAGGGAACTGCACCCCCCCTTTGACAGGTAATAATCGCCCGCAACGCCCAGCATCGCGGCATTGTCGCTGCACAACACCGGCGACGGGAAAAAGACCTCGACCCCTTCGCGCACTGAGCAGTCAACAAAATGCTGGCGCAGTCCGCGGTTGCAGGCCACCCCCCCGGCCACGACGATTCGCTGCAGCCCTTCCTGGCGGGCAGCGCGCAGGGTTTTCTGAGTCAAAACATCGACGACAGCATCCTGAAATGCCGTCGCCACCGCCTTCAAGCGCTCACCCTGTGGCAGGCAGGGTTCTTTGTGGATAAAGTTGAGAACGGCGGTTTTGACTCCACTGAAGCTGAAATTGAGGGTGTCCTTTTTGAGCATCGGCCGGGGAAAACGGATCTCACCGGCCTCCCCTTCAGCCGCCAGTCGATCGATCTGCGGTCCGCCGGGATAGCCGAGGTCCAGCATCTTGGCAACCTTGTCAAACGCCTCTCCGGCAGCATCATCCACAGTGCGCCCAAGTAGTCGATACTGCCCAACGCCATCAACCCGGAACAGGTGGGTATGTCCACCCGACACCGCCAGCGCCAGATAGGGGAAAGACACCTGCTGTTCCAGTTGTATCGCGAGGATATGTCCTTCAATGTGATGCACACCAACCAGCGGAAGGTTCCGTCCAAACGCCAGAGCCTTGGCAAAAGAGACCCCGACCAGCAGGGCACCAATCAGACCGGGACCACGGGTAACAGCGATCCCATCCAGATCGTCGAGGGTCACATCCGCATTCGCCAGCGCTTCGGAAACCACCGGACTGATCGTTTCCAGATGCCGTCGTGAGGCCAATTCGGGAACCACACCGCCGTACTTGGCATGCAGATCGACCTGCGAGGCAATGACGTTGGACAATACGGCCCGTCCGTCTCGCACAACTGCTGCCGAAGTCTCATCACAGGACGTTTCAAGGGTCAGTAATAACATTCACATAAACCGTTACAGAAGGTTCGCCGCCAACTCGGCCAGCGGAGAGCGCTCGCCTTTTGTCAGGGTAACATGCCCAGCAATATCCTGACCTTTCAAACGTTCGACCGCATAGGTCAAGCCGTTACTGGACGAATCGATATAGGGGTTATCGATCTGGTAGGGATCGCCGGTCAGGACGATCTTGGTCCCCTCACCGGCCCGGGTGATAATGGTTTTGATTTCATGGGGAGTCAGGTTCTGCGCTTCATCAACGATCAGGTACTGCCGAGGAATCGACCGTCCGCGGATATAGGTAAGCGGCTCGATCTCCATCAGCCCCAGGTCGATCAGTTCACGGTAGCCACGTTTGCGTTTGCCCCCCTCTTCGACGCTGGAGAGCAGAAGTTCGACGTTGTCGAAGATTGGTTGCATCCACGGCGCCAGCTTTTCTTCAACATCCCCCGGCAGAAAACCGAGATCACGGCCCATGGGGAACACCGGACGGGACACCAGCAGACGACTGTAAACGCCTTCATCGGCGGTCTTCAACAATCCGGCAGCTATCGCCAGCAGGGTCTTTCCCGTCCCCGCTTTGCCCAGCAGCGACAGGACCTGAATGTCATCATTGAGCAACAGGTCAAATGCAAACTGCTGCTCACGATTGCGCGGATGGATGCCCCACACCCCCTCTTTGGGAACCTTTAGTAACGGTATAATCTGGTCCTGAGCACGATTGTAACGACCGATGGCAGAATGCGACGGGTTGGTCTCATCGACCAGAGTCACCCCCTGGTTCGCATTCAGTTCCTCCTCTAAAGAGATAACCCCCTGCTCATAAAACTGATCGATCTGCGCGCCCGACACGTTTACTTCTGCGGTGCCGGTGTAGAGTTCGTCAATTGAGACCTTGTCCGATTCATAGTCCTCGGCATTCAGGCCGATGGTGTCAGCTTTGATGCGGAGGTTGATATCTTTAGTGATAAAGATGATCGGTTCATCAGTGGTTTTTTCCAGTTCCTTGGCAACCGCCAGAATCCGGTTGTCACCGATGTCACTACGCAGCTCCGGCGGCAAAAGATTCATCGCCTGCTCACGGTAGATCGCAATCTTGAGGACACCGCCCCCTTCCAGTGGAACACCGGTCAATAGATCCGCCTGTTTGCGGAAACCATCGATAGTGCGGGAGATATGACGGGCATTGCGACCAGTTTCGCTCTGTTCTTTTTTAAACCGGTCAATCTCCTCGATAACCGTTAAGGGGATGGTGACTGCATTTTCTTCAAAGCGGAATATGGCCTGCGGATCATGTAACAGAACATTGGTGTCCAGAACGTAGTTTTTCATAGGGTCCACCTCTCGCTCAGAGGATTAATCATCAACAGCAGACAGTGCGGAAACGGCCTGCAGAAAAGCCTCAATATCGGCTTCAGCGGTCAGATACGAAGGGCTGACCCGGACCGTCCCCGCAGGGTAGGTGCCGATGGTCCGGTGTGCATCGGGGGCACACTGCAACCCGGCGCGTACCGAAATATCAAAGTCACGATCGAGCAAAAAACCGATTTCCGCCGGGTCCCTGCCGCTGATATTAAATGAAATCGCCGCACCATGCACCTGCGCGGTTGTCGGGCCGTAAACGATGACCCCTTCGATGGCATCGAGGCCGGTGACCAATTGGGCAACCAGCTGCTGTTCCCGTGCACAGATCTGCTCAAGACCGGTCTCCTCAATGTACTCCAGCGCCGCCTTTAATCCGGCCAGTCCAGGGGTATTCATGGTCCCGCTTTCCAGGCGCTCCGGGAGCTGATCCGGCGGCCGGTCCGAATGGGAATGACCTCCGGTACCACCGAACAGAAGCGGCGTCAATGTGAGGGCTTCATGTATATAGAGGAAACCTGTTCCCTGGGGGCCCAGCAACCCCTTGTGGCCAGGGGCGGCAAACAGGTCGATACACAACGTTTCCAGATTCAGCGGGATACTGCCAGCGCTCTGAGAACCATCCACCATGAACAGTATGCCCTGTTCGCGGCACCAGGCTCCCAGTGTCTCGATCGGTTGCACTGTGCCGGTCACGTTGGAGCAATGATTCAGTAGCAGCAGGCGCGTCTTTTTTTCAAGGCAGGCACGGCGGACTTCGTCAATGTCGAGTTGTCCCCGGCAATCGGCCTGAACTTTGACCAGGTCGACACCACGATCCTGTAGTTCGCGCAGCGGTCGGGTGACCGCGTTATGCTCCATGCTGCTGGTCACTACCCGGTCACCGGACTTCAGCACGCCAAACAGCGCGGTATTAATCGCCAGCGTGGCGTTCGCGGTAAAGACAATGCGGCTCGAATCCCTGACCCCGAACAGCGCAGCTACCAGCTCTCTGGTTTCAAACACCAGTCGATCGAGAGACAGAACCGCACGGTGCCCGCCCCTCCCCGGGTTGGCTCCCTGCCGCAGGATGTGGTCTGCAGCCTGATAGACAGTTTCGGGCTTGGGATGACTGGTCGATGCGTTATCGAGATAGATACGATGGCTCATGGTTTTACGATCTGCCGGTGGAGGTTCGCGATCTGGTTTACCTGCGGCAACCCATTCTTCATCTAGTAGGATAGTCTCTTTTGACGGCTTAAGTCACCACGAAACTCACGGATTGAACCGCAGATCAGTAGCATTGAACGAAACGATGCGCAACCCAAATCGCAACAGGTGGGATCCGAAACATGAGAAAACCGGTGTGTTCGTGCAGGAGCACACCGGTCATAATCGGCTGGACAAAACGTGTAACAGAAACAGGCCGGGCTCAACCACTGGCGCAAAGAGCGTCTACGCAGGTACTGTAGACGCGGTTTTTCCCCTGATTCTTTGCCTTATAAAGTAACTCATCTACGGTACTGAGAAGGGTTTGCGCATTTACACCGTCAGTGGGATAGGTCGCTACGCCGGCGCTGACCGTAATCTTCAGCGGCCTGTCGGCCTCATCGATACAGACACTCATCTGTTCGATCTGTTGACGGGCCCGATCGGCAGCGTTGATCGCCTGTTCCCTGTCCGCATCCGGCATTAGCACGGTAAACTCTTCCCCACCATAGCGAAAAATAAAATCGGCGCTACGGAACACTTCACGCAAGCTCAACGCGGTTCGACTCAGCACCAAATCTCCGCAGGGGTGACCGTAGCAGTCGTTGAATTTTTTAAAATTATCGATATCGAACATCAGCAGAGAGAGGGGTTTTTCACTCCGTTCGGCGCGGTTCAGTTCCTGCTCAAGGCTGAGCTTGAATTGACGATGGTTGTACAGACAGGTCAAGCCATCGGTTGCGGCCAGCTTTTTGGTCGCTTCGTACAGGCGGGCGTTGGCGACGCTCATCGAAGCAAACGATGTCAGAATCGTCAACGGTTCAAGGTCTTCAGCCGACAGTTCTCTGGGGACAAAATCGTTAAGATAGAGGATGCC
>PKUC01000036.1 GCA_002868865.1 Desulfuromonas sp.
ATCCTCAAAGTGAAAGAGTAGGTTGAATATGCCTGTTTTTTTCAGAAAGAAAAAAGAGACCACCGCCGTTAAAAAAACCTGGTACCGGGAATGGGCCGAAGCCCTCATCGTCGCGGTTATCCTTGCGCTGGTTATCCGCAGTTTTGTTTTTCAGGCGTTCAAGATCCCTTCAGGGTCGATGCTGGATACTCTGTTGATTGGCGATCATCTGCTGGTGAACAAATTTATCTACGGAACAAAAATCCCGTTTACCGATAGCCGCTTTCTCGCATTACGGCAGCCTGAGCGTGGCGATATCATCGTATTTGAATTCCCCGAAGATGAAGGAAAATCCTATTTTCAGCGCCGTGATTTCATCAAACGTGTCATCGGAACTCCCGGAGATGTCATTGAGGTCAAGAACAAGCGGGTTTTCGTTAATGGCGCGCCGTTTGTCATTCCGCAGGAACAGCACAAGGACGTTCAGACCCTTCCTGCCGTCGCCGGTCCCCGTGACTTTGCCGGGCCGTTCAAGGTTCCCCAAAATAGCTATTTCGTGATGGGGGACAACCGCGATTATTCCTATGATAGCCGCTTCTGGGGAGTTGTCGATCGCTCTAAGATCAAGGGGCTGGCCTTTATAAAATACTGGTCATGGGACGCTCAACGCTTTCTTCCACGTTTTGACCGCATCGGCCGCTGGATCAAGTAAGACCAGAGGACAGGGCAGAGAAAAACAAAGGTTGACTTTCGCTGCTGGCTGCTGATATTCATATCCGCGAAAATTAACGGCTTCGTTTCCCCTTTAATTTAGCCCGAGAGGTTAGCAAGGGACACAATGATGGCACCGCATTACCCTGAAAAAACCAGAGGAGTATCTGTACGTATTGCGTATAGGTACTTTTTTTATGCCTGAAAAACGGGAGGGTTACACCATGGCTGACGATGTCATTGAAATCCTGGATACTACCGGAATCCAACGTGCGCTGACCCGAATCGCGCATGAAATTCTCGAGCGCAATCGCGGAACAGACGATCTGCTGCTGGTCGGCATCCGCACCGGGGGGATCTATATTGCCAACGCGCTGCAGAAGAAGATCGCTGAAATCGAAGGTCAGACCGTTCCCGTTGGAACTGTCGACATTACCATGTATCGGGACGATCTCGGCTCTCGCGCCAACCTCTCGGTGGGCAAGACGGATATCCCCTTTAAGCTGAGCGGCAAGCAGGTCGTGCTGGTGGATGATGTGCTGTTTACTGGTCGGACCATCCGCGCCGCGATGGATGCCCTGGTCGATTTCGGTCGGCCGCTGACCATTCAGCTGGCCATTCTCGTCGACAGGGGGCACCGCGAACTACCGATCCGCCCCGACTTTGTCGGCCGCAATCTGCCGACATCTCGCAGCGAGCAGATCGAAGTCGAGTTTGATGACGAAAAGATTCCCCAATCCGTGACATTGCACAAATAAACAGAGAGGACTCCCGCGATGAACTTTCCCCACAAGAACATCATTGGCATCAAGGAGATGACCGCCGAGGAGATCAACTTTATCCTCGACAGTGCCGAGAGCTTTAAAGAGATCAATCGGCGTGATATCAAAAAAGTCCCGACTCTGCGGGGCAAAACCATCATCAATCTGTTCTTTGAGGCCAGCACCCGCACCCGCACTTCGTTCGAGATCGCCGGCAAGAGAATGTCCGCCGATACGATCAATATCAGCGCCTCTGGGTCGTCGGTCGCAAAAGGGGAGACCCTCGAAGATACCGCCAAAAACATAGAGGCCATGAACGCAGACGCCATCGTCATGCGGCACAGCGCTTCCGGTGCCTGTGAGTATCTGGCAAAGCGCCTCGACTGTGCCATTGTCAATGCCGGTGACGGTATGCATGAACACCCCAGTCAGGCCCTGCTTGACGCTTTTACCATTCGTGAGCACAAAGGCAAGATCGAAGGGCTGACTGTTGCTATCATCGGCGATATCACACATAGCCGGGTCGTTCGCTCCAATATCTACTGTCTGTCGAAACTCGGCGCTAAGGTTCGCGTCGCAGGTCCCGGCACCATGTTGCCCCCGGGAATCGACAAGCTCGGCTGCGAGGCCTACACAAATATCGATGAGGCGATCAAGGGATCTGATGTGGTGATGATGCTGCGTATTCAGCGGGAGCGGCAAGGCGCGCCGTTGATTCCGTCGGTGCGTGAATACTGCAAGTTCTTCAGTCTGACTGAGGAACGTCTGAAGCTGGCCAAAGAAGATGCTATCGTCATGCACCCGGGTCCGATCAACCGCGGCGTTGAATTGCCGACCTCGATTGCTGACGGACCGCAGAATGTCATCCTTGACCAGGTCGAAAACGGCGTAGCGGTGCGAATGGCACTGTTGTATCTGGCCTGTGGCGGCGAAAAGTTACAAGACTGATCATTGAGGATAGAGGTGACAACTATGAAAGTACTGGTGAAATCAGGAAGAGTCGTTGATCCGGCCAATAATATTGACGAGAAGCTCGATATCCTCATCGAAGATGGCAAGATTGCCGAGCTTGCCGCCAATATCGATGCCGGTGACGCCGAAATCATTAACGCAGCAGGTACCATTGTAACGCCGGGCCTGATCGACATGCATGTCCATCTGCGCGAGCCGGGCCTCGAATATAAGGAAGATATTGTTTCCGGCACTGCCGCTGCTGCTGCCGGCGGTGTGACTTCGGTCGCCTGCATGCCGAACACCTGTCCGCCGATCGACAACCTACCACTCGCGCAGTTCGTCATCAACAAAGCCCGATATGAAGGCAGTGCCAACGTTTTTCCGATAGGGGCTATTTCGCAGGGACAAAAAGGCGAAATCCTCACTGAAATGGGTGAGCTGCTCGAAGGCGGCTGTGTTGGTTTTTCCGATGACGGCGGCCCGGTTAAAAATGGTGAAATGATGCGTCGGGCTCTGGAATATGCCAACACCTTCGGTGCGCCGATCATCTCTCACGCTGAAGATCTCTCGCTGGTAGCCGGTGGTGCCATGAATGAAGGTGCTGTAGCGACTGAGCTCGGATTGAAAGGGATCCCGAACGCCGCGGAAGATGCCATGGCATCACGTGACATTATGCTGGCCGAGCTGACCGGCGCTCATCTGCACCTGGCCCATGTCTCAACCAGGGGAAGCCTTGAATTAATTCGGCAGGCGAAATCACGCGGTGTACGGGTGACATGCGAAGTCACGCCCCATCATTTCAGCCTGACAGAGGAAGCGGTGCGCGGTTACGATACCAATGCAAAAATGAACCCGCCCTTGCGCACGCAGGACGATGTCGACGCGGTTCGCGCTGCATTGGCCGATGGCACCGTTGATGCTATCGCTACCGATCATGCTCCACATCATGTCGATGATAAAAATGTCGAGTTTGCAGTTGCTGCGAACGGTATTGTTGGTTTGGAAACCTTACTTCCGCTGACCTTGAAACTGGTCGCCGATAAGGTCATCAGCTTGCCCCAGGCAATCAGTCTGATGTCCTGCAATCCGGCCAAGATTCTCAATATCGATCGTGGCACATTGTCGATTGGTGCGATCGCCGACATCACTCTGATCAACCCGAACAAGGAATGGTTGGTCGAAGCCGAAGCGCTTCGTTCGAAAAGCAAAAACTCCTACTTTATCGGTCAGACCTTGAGGGGTTGCGCGATAAAAACGTTGCGCGCTGGGAAAGTTGTTTTTAGTAGAGATTAACGCAATATCAACGTGTTGCGATACAGTAATTCAATTAAAAGGTGAGGGTTATGCCAAGACGTAATGATGTTAAAAAAGTTCTGATTATCGGGTCCGGTCCCATTATTATCGGCCAGGCGTGTGAGTTCGATTATTCCGGTACCCAGGCCTGTAAGGCGCTGCGTAATCTCGGTTACCAGATCGTGCTGGTCAATTCCAATCCGGCGACCATTATGACCGACCCCGGTCTGGCGGATGTAACCTATGTCGAGCCCCTTAACATAAAAACCCTGACCAAAATTATCGATAAAGAGCGTCCGGACGCGCTGCTACCGAACCTTGGTGGGCAGACTGGTCTCAATCTTTCCAGTGCCCTGGCAGAGCAGGGAGTCCTCGATAAGTACGGTGTTCGTGTTATCGGCGTCAATCTTGATGCGATTAAGCGCGGGGAGGACCGCGAAACCTTCAAGGAAACGATGGATCGCCTCGGTATTGAAACCGCCCGCAGTGAAATCGCCACCTCAATCGAAGACGCTGAGTCGATCGTTGAACGCATTGGCCTTCCGGTGGTTATCCGCCCGGCCTACACCATGGGCGGCACCGGTGGCGGTTTCGCCTACAATATGCAGGAATTCGACGAGTTGGTTCGCCGTGGTCTGTCGGCTAGCCCGGTCAGCCAGATCCTGGTTGAGGAATCGGTTCTCGGTTGGGAGGAGCTGGAACTGGAGGTTGTACGTGACGCCAAGAACCAGAAGATCACCGTCTGCTTTATCGAAAACGTCGACGCCATGGGCGTCCATACCGGTGATTCGTTCTGTACCGCGCCGATGCTGACCATCAGCGAAGAACTGCAACAGCGCCTGCAACGCTATGCTTACGATATCGTCGATGCCATCGAGGTGATTGGCGGTACCAACGTGCAGTTTGCCCACGATCCTG
>PKUC01000061.1 GCA_002868865.1 Desulfuromonas sp.
CTGCCCGCATTTTCGCCCTTCGACCAGCACCATTTTGGCCGGCGCACCGGTTCGAGCATGGACAGCACGAACGCGCTTCGGCTCCAGACGAACCTGCCGCATCTCGTCGAGAAGCTCGGCAAGGCGTTCCGCAAGATACACAATCGCAAAACGCCCCTTATTACAGAGCAGATACCCCGCAGCCGCTAGAAAGTCCCCAAGCCCGCCCGCCAGCTCATGCCTGGCCGCGGAGCGCTCCCCTTGTGGTGCCACGCGGCCACTGACCGGCGTGCGATACGGCGGATTGGTCACCACAAGATCAAATCGTTCTGCCGGCAGCAGATCACGCACACAGCGGATATCGCCGGGTAAAATCTGCACACGATCACCAAGACCGTTGCCATCAACATTCCGAGTGGCCCGCCGCGCCAGCGATTCCTGCAATTCAACACCAACCACCCGGGCGAGCGGGTAACGATGAGCGAGCAGCAGGGGCAGTACACCATTGCCGGTGCCGAGATCTGCAATCTGCGCGGGCGATTCGGCGCTGACAAAATCTGCCAGCAGAACCGGATCGAGGGAATAGCGATAACCATCCTTCGCCTGGCTCAGGGCAAACCCGCTCGGCGACAACCGATCAACCGTCTCACCAGCGTCGGGCGAGCCCTCCCACTCAATCGTACCCCCCTGATCACCGCGTTTCGTCACGATCATAGCTCCTGGTCTTGTGACACCCGACGTTGCAGCTCCCCCCTGTCTCACTGGGGGTGAATGTCACCGGGATCCGCCACGGGCCGAAGCCAACAACCTCCCGGACAATCATCTTGGGAAATTCCGCACCATGCACCCCGTGGCAGGCTCGGCAACTCCTGCCCTTGGGCGACTTGTTGACATGAACAGCGTGCAGATTCGTGTACCCATCACGAAAACCGGTCAATCCTGAAGTGCGGTTCAGGGTAAAAGCATCGGCGTCGTGACAGCCAAAACAGAGCTGATACGCCTGCAGTGAAAAATCGGCGTAAATATCCTTGACATAGTCTGCCTTCAGCAGAGAACCCAGGTCCGCGCCATGAGGGTTGTGACATCCCCAGCATTCACCGGCTGCAACCGGCGAGTGGGTATAGGGGGCACTCCTCATCGCGGTCACCTCATCCCGATGGCAACCGGCACAGAAGTCCTCCGCCACAGCGGTCAGCATCAGAGGGTTGCCGTTACCATGGACATCATGGCAACTGCCGCACCCTTCAGCCATAGCCGGGTGGGGTACCGCGACGCGTGATGCAGTATCGACAACATCCTGATGACATTCGTCACACAGCTGCTCCGGTGGCACCGACAACATAAATCCTTCAGCAGCGCTGTGCGGATCGTGACATTGCACGCACCCTTCCGCCACGGGCGCATGGGCTTCAAGCTGGTCACCCAGCAGCACCTGGGTCTGATGACACTGAAAACAGAGTTCGCGTCCCGTTGACACCAACAGACCTTCGTCATCGGCACCGTGCACATCATGACAGAGCAGACAGTCGCCGTCGCTCACCGGCGCGTGAACCACCGCTCCCATCGCCTGACTGTCGTGGCAGCGGTAACACAGATCCTGCCCCTCCAGCGTTAACAGGTGTGGAAGCGTTCCCCGATGCGGATCGTGGCAGGCGATACAGTCGCCATCGGCAACCGGACCGTGGAGATGTATGGAACCCTCGGAGACACTGTCATGGCACTGAATACAGAGTCCCTCTCCCGAACGACGGAGCATGGCGGCACTGCTTCCGGCATGGGGGTCATGACATGCCAGGCAATCTCCTTCGGCGACCGGTGCGTGGGTCAATGGAGAATCATCTCCCACCCCGTCATGACACTGATAGCACAGCGCACTCCCTGTCACCTCAAGCAGTCCCGGTTCATCGCTGCCGTGTGGATCATGGCAGGTCCCGCAGCCATTCTCCAGCGCTGGATGAGCAACCGCACTGTTGCTCAAGAAATTATCGTGGCACTCAAAACAGAGCTGATCCAGATCAGCCGTCAGCAGTGCCGATCTCTGCGAGGCATGCGGATTATGGCAGAACACGCACTCTCCCCCGGACACCGGGGCGTGAACCACATCATGACCAGCATCGGGATCTTCATGACAGGTCAGGCAAAGGGCCACCCCGGATGTCGGCAACAGATGTTCAGCCACCCCGGCGTGGGGATCATGACAACTGACACAACCGTCCATCAAGGCCGGATGAACTGATTGTTCGGCATCAAAGAAGGCCTGATGACAGATCTGACACAGGTCATCTCCAGCGGCAGGAAGCATATCCGCCTGCGCTCCACCATGGGGATCGTGGCAGATCATACAGCCCCCCTTCATGGCCGGATGAACCGAACGTTTGCCATGCGTTGTGTCCGGATGGCACATATAACAGAGACCCGGATCCTGCTGATAGAGCAGAAGTGGACCGTTGGACTGGTGGGGAGAGTGGCAGCCGGTACATCCGCTCTTCAGTGCGGAATGGACCGATTCGCCTTCTGTGGTCGGACTGTCATGGCAGAACAGGCACAGCTCAGCGTCTTCCTTGGCAAGCACAAACCCGCCGTCACCACCCGGATGGGTGGCACCACTCGCCTTGTGACACAGGTCACACTGGGCGCGAGCGACAGGCTCATGGACTATCTGCGCCTTTCCGAGAATCGAATGGCAGTCGGACGTCACACAGGTTGACGCAGCGCCCACAAGTCCGCTGAAAGATAGGACAATAACAATTCCAATAAAAACAACTATCAGCCGCAACATGCCCCTCTTCCTTCCCCTCGGCATAACATTCGGAACAGTACACCTAACAAAACGGCCACTGCCGGTCTCTGGACGCAGCAGACACATGATCAGCACCAAACGTAACCACAGAGAGCCCTCAGACACAATAAAAAAAGGACCGACCCGCAAAAGCGAATCGGTCCTGATTTTTTTCTACAGTAAGTGAACGTTACTTAACGTGACACTCTTTACACTTGGTCGGACCACCTTCCTTCTTGTGGCAACCTTTGCACTGGTCATGAAATGCTTTTTTCGCCTTCGGAGCAGCAGCGTCTACACCGTGGCAAGAAGTACAGGTACCAGCGTCGGTGCCTTTGTGGTGGCAAGCGGTACAATCAGCAACTTTGCCCTGGTGACCAGCATGATCAAAAGCAACATTACCCATCTTGCCGCCGTCGAGACTGACACTGGCAGGACCATTGTTAGCAACCGCAAACGCTGCAGTGCCAGCAACAAAGGCAACAATAGCAAACAGAACCATCATCTTTTTCATGTCTCTTCTCCTTCAACTCTATCGATTAGAAAGGTACAACCAAATTCTGGCTGAAGCTATTACAGAACAGCCAGCCGTGTCAACCTAAATTCGTATACAGTATACCTTGTTACGCGAGCCCGTCTGCAGCGAGTTTCTGCTGGACCTTGTCCGATTTTTTGACTACGCCTGCCGCCATATCCTGCTTAAAGGTTCGCAGACGGTCGGCCATATCGGCATCGGCCGTACCCAGAATCTGCGCAGCAAAAATCCCGGCGTTGCGGGCGCCCGCTGGACCGATGGCCATAGTCGCAACCGGAATCCCTGCGGGCATCTGCACCATCGCCAGCAGCGCATCCAGCCCCTGCAGGGATGTCGCATCGATCGGCACCGCGAGCACCGGCAATGTTGTTTCAGCGGCAACCACTCCCGCCAGATGGGCGGCCGCACCGGCCCCGGCGATCAGTACGCGGATCCCCCGATCACGGGCTTCGCTGACATATTTTGCCGTCCGCTCCGGAGTGCGGTGGGCGCTTGAGACAATCATCTCAAAAGGGATATCGAACTGTTTGAGGACCCGGGCCGATTCGGCCATAATCTCGTAGTCGTTGTCACTGCCCATCAAAATACCGACCAGCGGCGTTTTCTCACTCATCTCTTTTTGACTCCGTTTTAATTATGTGTTTAACGATTCAGCGCCCGTGCGCCAATATCCTTGCGGTAATGCACATCCTGCCAATCGATCAGAGAAACACCCTGATAAGCCTTGTCGATAGCGTCCTTGACCGTGGTCCCCAAACCGGTCACGCCGAGAACACGGCCACCGTTGTTGACCACAGCGCCATCCTGCGCAGCGGTTCCGGCATGAAAAACCATCAGTTCATCGATATCTGCCGCCTGTTCCAGACCGGAGATCGGCAGTCCTTTTTCAAAGCTCGCCGGATATCCGCCTGAGGCCATAACCACGCAAACCGCGGCTTTTTCATGCCAGTCGATAGTGTCCTGCGACAGTTCGCCACGGGCACAGGCCTGCAGAACCGGAACGATATCGGACTTCATTCGCATCAGCAGCGGCTGGGCCTCCGGATCCCCGAAGCGGGCGTTATATTCGACAACGCGGGGCTGACCGTTTTTGATCATCAGTCCGACATAGAGGATACCGGCATAGGGGCAGCCATCAGCGGCCATCCCGTCGACAGTCGGCTTGACGATGGTCTCGACGATCTGGTCGTGCAATTCGGCAGTCACCACCGGAGCTGGTGAGTAGGCTCCCATCCCACCGGTATTGGGACCTTCGTCGTTATCGTTGACACGCTTATGATCCTGCGACGATGCCAGTGGTAAAATATTTTTCCCATCCGTAAAGGCAAAAAACGAAGCCTCTTCGCCGTCCATGAATTCTTCAATGACAACACTGGCGCCAGCTTCACCAAACACATTGTCGAGCATTATATCATCAACCGCGGTGATCGCCTGTTCTTCGGTCATGGCCACGATAACGCCCTTACCGGCCGCCAGACCGTCCGCCTTGACCACAATCGGTGCGCCCTGCTGCTTAATGTAGGCAACCGCCTGGGCGTGATCGGTAAAACTCTGGTAATCTGCTGTCGGGATTCCGTGACGCGCCATCAGATCCTTAGAGAAGCCCTTGCTCCCCTCGATCTGCGCTGCGGCCCTGTTCGGACCGAAGGCATCCAGCCCGGCAGCCTGAAACGTATCGACGATCCCCATGGTCAGTGGCACTTCTGGACCAACCACGGTCAGATCGATCTGTTCCGCTTGCGCAAAGTCGCAGAGGGCATCGATTTCGTCAGCGTTGATGTGGACACACTCCGCCAGCTCGGCGATGCCGGGATTTCCGGGCGCGCAATAGATGGTCTCAACCAACGGCGACTGCGAGATTTTCCACACCAGAGCGTGTTCACGCCCTCCGCCACCGACAACCAATACTTTCATTTCATTCGCTCCTTTTCATCGCAGAGTCCACAGCGAACGCCGACAATGCGAAAAACACGACGACCACAGGGTCAAAACCATTGGGACACAACAAGGATGTCGTTTAGTGGCGGAAATGACGCATGCCGGTAAACACCATGGCGATCCCATGCTCATCCGCCGCTGCGATAACTTCCTCATCACGGATCGAACCGCCGGGCTGGATAACCGCTGTGACTCCGGCGGCAGCGGCGTTATCGATCCCGTCGCGGAAGGGGAAAAACGCATCCGAGGCCATCGCCGAACCCTGCACTTCGAGTCCGGCATGCTCTGCCTTGATCACAGCGATGCGGGCGGAATTGACCCGGCTCATATGACCGGCTCCGACACCGATGGTCATCCCCTCTTTGCCATAGACGATGGCATTAGACTTGACGAACTTGGCGACCCGCCAGGCAAACTGAAGATCTTCCATCTCTGCGGCCGTCGGCACCCGCTTGGTCACAACCTGCAGATCAGCGCTGAGGGCCATATCGGTATCCTGCACCAGCAGCCCGCCATTGACCCGTTTAAAGTCGAGCCGAGGAGCCGCTGTCTCTGGCCATTCGCCACACTCGAGCAGACGGACATTCTTCTTTGCTGCCACGACCTCAGACGCTGCAGCAGAAACCTTGGGAGCGATAATGACCTCGACAAACTGCTTATCGACAATGGCCTGCGCGGTCTCAGCATCCAGCTCGCGGTTGAAAGCGATGATACCGCCAAACGCAGACTCAGGATCGGTAGAAAAGGCCCGCTGATAGGCCTCGAGCAAGTTTTTTCCAAGTGCCACGCCGCAGGGGTTGGCATGCTTGACAATCACACAGGCTGGGCCCTCATTGAACTGCTTGACGCACTCCAAAGCCGCATCGGTATCACCGATATTGTTGTAGGACAGCGCCTTGCCCTGGAGCTGTTTGGCGGTCGCAATCGACGCTTCCACAACATTTTTCTCCACGTAGAAGGCGGCATTCTGGTGAGGATTCTCCCCGTAACGCATGCCCTGCGCTTTCTGGTACTGCAAGCTCAGCGCTGGAGGGAACAGTGCGGACTCATCATCGGCCTTGCATCCCAACCAGTTGGAGATGGCGCCATCGTAAGCAGCGGTGTGCTGATAAACCTTGACGGCCAACCGAAAATTAGTCCCGGTCGATACGGCACCGGCGTTCTGTTTCATCTCTTCGACCACAGGCGCATAATCAGCGGGATCGACCAGAACGGTCACAGAGCGGTTGTTCTTGGCCGCACTGCGCAGCATCGTCGGGCCACCAATATCGATATTTTCGATGGCGTCTTCCAGCGTGCAGTCCGGCTTGGCAACCGTCGCTTCAAACGGATAGAGGTTGACAACCACCAGATCGATCGGTTCGATACCATGCTGCTCCATGGTTGCAACATGATCGGCGTTATCGCGCAGGCCCAGCAGACCACCGTGCACCTTGGGATGAAGGGTCTTGACCCGGCCATCGAGCATCTCCGGAAATCCGGTAAACTCAGACACATCCTTGACCGGAATTCCCGCCTCGCGGATCATCTTTGCCGTGCCACCGGTCGACAGAATTTCAACGCCAAAACCGTTCAGATCTTTAGCCAGATCGACGATTCCAGCCTTGTCAGACACGGAGATAAGTGCACGTTTGATAACAGCCATAAAATGTATCCTTTCGTAGTTTCAAAGGGTTATATCGTCAACCACCTCGGCAGCGAACGACAATTAAGTCCTGGATAACCTGAAAAAAAGGGTAAAAACAAACAAAGGACAGTCATCATTGACTGCCCAGCTTTTTAACGTTTTGGACCCTCAGGAAAAATCGAGGGACTGAAGAAAACGCCGCTCGAACGAGGGCGTCCCCGAAAGGGGAAAAGGCTTCACCTGCATCAACAAGCGGCGAACCCAAGCTTCACCTTCTGCGGCCAGTAAAAATGCCTGCACGCCGTCCAGAACGGCAGAAGGGACAAAGCGAACTTTATCTAGCATAACTTCCGGAAGCAAGGCAACCTCTTTCAGATCCGGTCCGTCAAGAGTGGCGCCGAGGGCACCGGAGAGGGTCACGTTCTGCACCTGTGAAGCACTCAGATGTGCGCGTTCCAACAGGCAGTCGACTCCGGCTGCAACCGCACCCTTGGCAAGTTGAAAAGCACGGATATCGGACTGTCGAATCAGAATCTGCCGGTGGGCGTCGCGGTACAGCTGAAAAGCCGGACCATCATCGGTCTCGATCTGGTAGCGGGCATGCAGGGTCTCGACATCGGCAGCCCTTCGCAACTGCCCCCGGCGATCGATCAGACCGGTGAGGACACCACAGCGGATGGCCGAGAAAAAGCCGCTGCCGCACAGCCCGAGCGGCGGGGTTCGCCCCACCACATCCAAAGCGAAGTGATCGGCACAACAGCGCACGGCATGAACGGCCCCCGGCCGGCAACTGATGCCACATGACAAATGCGCCGCCTCAAAGGCCGGGCCGGCCGCCACCGAAGTGGCCAGCCAGCGCTGTCCGTCCCAGAGCGCCAGTTCAGCATTGGTGCCTAAGTCTATATACAGTGCGGGTTCGCCAGCTGAAACATCCGCCGCCAACAGGACCGCTAACAGATCCCCACCGACATAGCCGCTGAGCAGAGGAAAGATATAAAGCGGCACCGGCAGATCAACCCCGAAACAGGACGCATCGACCCGCTCTCCCCAGAGCTGTTTCGGGCGGTGAGGGGGGAACAGAATCGGATCCACCGGTTCTGCGGTCAACAGATGGGTTACGGCTGGATTGGCGGCAACAGCCGCGGCACAAATCTGCGCACGCTGACACCCCGACTGTTCAAGAAGGGTCTCTACAAGTTGATTGACTCCACCACTCAACAGCCTCTGCAAGTCGCCCCCGTGTCCGGCCTTTGCCGCATCGAGCCGGCGTACGACATCACTGCCAAAAGCTTTTTGCGGATTCTCCACCTCAGCTTCGGCCCGCAGTGTCCCCGACGCAGACAGTAAACGCCCCGCCAGTGTGGTGGTCCCCAGATCAGCGGCCAGCAGAACCGGTTCAGGCACGATGCGCCTCCAGATAGCGGCGCGGCACCCTCGACCCGATCCGGCAGAACACCTCGTAGCTGATACTGTCGACCCATCCCCCCCATTCTTCCGCAGTGATGCAATTCTCTTCCGTGCCGCCGAGAAGGGTCACAGCATCTCCGACCAGCACATCGGGCACATCGGTAACATCAATCAGAATCCAGTCCATACAGACCGTGCCGACCACCGGAACGCGGCGTCCACGGATCAGCACCTCTCCCCGGTTGGTCAACAGGCGGTTATAGCCATCGGCGTAGCCGATCGGCAACACCGCAATGCGGCTGTCGCGATCGGTGTGAAAGCGATGGCCGTACGACAGCCCGGTTTCCGCCGGGACTGTTTTCAACTGGGCCACGCGAGTTCTCAAACACATAACCGGTCTGAGATCGAGCTGAGGGCGGTATTTGTCGCCGGGCATGCCGCCGTAGAGCATAATTCCCGGCCGCAGCAGTGTACAGTCGGGATGATTCCAGCCGATGAGGCCAGCACTGTTGCCGATATGGATCTGCCGCGGAACGATCCCGCAAGCCGACAGGCGCGCACGGACATCCAGAAAGGCGGTCAGCTGCCTCGCGGAGATACGATCATCGGCCTCATCGGCACAGGCCAGATGGGACATCAGCCCGACAACATCAAGGCCCGTCATCGCTGTCAGCTGCGGTGTAAGGGCTGTGAGCTCCTCCGGTGAAAAACCGATCCTGCCCATGCCGGTATCGACCTTGAGGTGCACCTTGAGCTTTGCCCCGCTGTCGTGGAACCATCCATTCAGACGCTGCAAGCTGTCCAGATCGCCCACCGCCGGCATCAGTTCAAGCGCACCAAAAGCATCCTCCTGACCTGGATAGCAGCCGCCGAGGACAAGCAGGGGCTGTTCAAGCCTCGCCTGACGTAGCTCGACGGCCTCTTCGAGGGTCGCAACCCCGAACTGGGAAACACCGCCAGCCGCTAAGGTCCGGCTGACTGGAACCGCGCCATGGCCATAGGCATCGGCCTTAACAATCGCTAGAATCGACTGGTGAGACTTGCGAAAGCGATGAACCTGATCTAGGTTGTGCAACAGGGACTGCAGATCAATTTCGGCGCAGGTCGGTCGGGGGCTGAAATCCATAATCAAAAAATCTTTCACTCAAAAACGGTTGGGTAAAAAAACGTATTCTAAGTCGCGCGCAGCCTGCCTGTAAAGGGTCCAGCAAACACCGTTGCGAAGCGCCTGAATGCGATTGACACAAATCGACCGAACCTGATACGATTTTTGACTTGTCGGAACAGGCTGAAAAACCTCCGGTGAAACACGGTCGCTGACTACGGCTCCCACTGCAGGAGGAGCTCAGGAGATGTCCTCACAAAGATGAAGTATCCAATCATGTGCAACCCCGGCCAAGGGAGCTGTTAGATGCTATCTGGACTATACCTGATTACCGATGACAACGATGACGGTAAACTGCTGGATCGTGTTCAGGATGCCCTGCTCGGCGGCGCAACCGTTGTACAGTACCGCGCCAAGCACTCACCGCAGGGATCTGCGGAGACCGCCAGAAAGCTGCTCGACATCTGCCATAAAGCTGGCGCAAAGCTGATCATCAATGATGATCCGGTCCTGGCACAGTTGATCGACGCCGACGGTGTTCATCTCGGCCAAGACGACACGCCGATTGGTCAAGCGCGCAAACTGCTGGGTCGTGACAAGCTGATCGGAATTTCAACCCACAACGTGGACGAAGCCCTTAAGGCCGAAGCCCACGGTGCCGATTATGTCGCCCTTGGCAGCGTCTTCCCGACCGGGACAAAGGACGACACCACCGTAGTCGGGCTGGAGATGCTCAGCAAGGTCCGCCGCGCGGTGCGCATTCCCCTGGTGGCGATCGGCGGCATCGATCCGGCGGGAGCCGATCTGGCCATCGAAGCCGGGGCCGATGCGATCGCGGTCATTTCCGGCGTCATGAAGGATTCATCTCCGGGCATGGCGGCCCGTGAATATTCACTGCTATTTAACCGCGGAGACAGCCTGCCCCGCGGCAGGGTTTTGACCATCGCCGGTTCCGATTCCGGTGGGGGCGCAGGGATTCAAGCCGACCTCAAGACCATCACCCTGCTCGGCAGCTACGGCAGCAGCGTGCTCACCGCGCTGACCGCGCAAAATACCATGGGGGTCGACGCCATCGAGCCGGTGCAGGCCGGTTTTGTCTCTGCGCAGATCGACGCGGTGCTGACTGACATCGGCACAGACACAGTCAAAACCGGTATGCTCAACTGGGGCGGCAACATTGTCCGTATCGCACGGGCGATTCAGCACCGCGCCCTGCTCGCGGTGGTTGACCCGGTGATGGTCGCCAAGGGTGGTGCCGCGCTGCTCGATCAGGAAGCGATCGACAGTCTGCTGGCGCACCTGATACCCCGCGCCTACCTGCTGACCCCAAACCTCCCGGAAGCTGCCACTCTGACCGGCTGCCCGGTCGAGACCGAGGCTGACATGGAGCAGGCGGGCCGCAGCCTACAACAGCTTGGCGCCCGCAACGTGCTGATCAAAGGCGGTCATCTCGAAGGCGAGGCCGTCGATCTGCTGTTTTGCGGAGAAAAAATACACCGCCTGGCAGCACCGCGCATCGAAACCCGCAACACCCATGGAACAGGCTGCACCTACTCTTCAGCCATCGCGACCTTCCTCGCACAGGGCTATCCCCTGCTCAAAGCGGTGGAGCGAAGTAAGCAGTTTATCAACCTGGCGATCGAAAACGCCGTCGACTGCGGCCAGGGGCATGGTCCGGTCAATCATTATCGGGCCGCGCAGTTATTGAACACACAGGAAGAAGAAGACCAGAGCTGATTTTTAACCACGGATCTAATTTTAGACGATTTGCTGGTTTTACACCTGCAGCGTCACGGCCATCTTTTGGTCTTGACGCTGCTTTTCTCTGTATACAGGTAGACTTATGACCCAACTTGAAATGGCCCGAGCTGGCCAGATCAGCGACCTGATGCAACAGGCCGCCGCAGCCGAAAATATCGACGCCGAACTTCTCCGCCAGAAAATCGCTGCGGGAACCGCCGTCATCTGTCGCAACGTCAAGCACACCAACGCTCCGCCGCTGGCCGTCGGTGAAGGGCTGCGCACCAAGACCAACGCCAACCTCGGTACCAGCCAGGACGACACCAGCATCGACAAAGAGCTGGAAAAAGCCCTGGTTGCTGTTGATGCCGGTGCGGACGCGATCATGGATCTGTCCACCGGCGGCCCCATCGATGAGATTCGCGCTGCGGTTATTTCCAAAGCCAATGTCTGCATCGGCAGCGTCCCGCTCTATCAGGCGGCCTGCGATGCGGTCCTGCACCAGGGCAAGCCGATCGTCGACATGACCGTCGAGGACATTTTTGCCGGAGTTGAGAAGCATCTTGAAGACGGCGTTGACTTCATTACGGTCCACTGCGGCGTCACCCGTGACACCGTCGCGCGAATGGAGAACGAAGGCCGGATCATGGAGGTCGTCTCACGCGGCGGCTCCTTTACCGTCGAATGGATGCTGCACAACGATGCCGAGAACCCCCTCTACGAATATTTCGACCGTCTGCTCGAAATCGTCCGTCCCTACGACGCTGTCCTGTCGTTGGGCGATGGTTTCCGGCCCGGTTGCCTCGCCGACGCCACCGACCGAGCCCAGATCCACGAGCTGCTGATCCTCGGTGAACTGACCCAGCGTGCCCAAGACGCAGGAATTCAGGTGATGATCGAAGGCCCCGGACATGTCCCCCTCAATCAGATTGAGGCCAACATCAAGCTACAGAAGCGCCTGTGCCACGGCGCCCCCTTCTATGTCCTCGGTCCCCTGGTGACAGACATCGCCCCCGGCTACGACCACATCACTTCGGCAATAGGTGGAACCATCGCCGCCGCAGCCGGAGCCGATTTTCTCTGCTACGTCACCCCCAGCGAGCACCTGCGCCTGCCAACGGTCGAGGATGTCCACGAAGGGGTCATGGCCGCGCGCATCGCCGCCCACGCTGCAGATATCGTCAAGGGCGTTCCCGGCGCGATCGAAAAAGACCACGCCATGGCGCGCTGTCGCAAGGAACTCGACTGGAAGGGACAATTCGATCTGGCCATTGACCCCGAAAAGGCCCGCCGTCTGCGCGCAGAATCGGGCGTAGACGAGGAACACGGAGCCTGCACTATGTGCGGTGCGCTCTGTGCTTACAAAGTTATGAACGAGCGCCACGACAAGAAAGCGGGGTAACCTCTTTCAATCCAGCCTATCGGCAACAATCTAACGCTCTATCCTGTTATTGGCCCTCCCCCGACGGCGCGTCGGGGAGGCCCGCACCTGTGAGATACGCCAATGTGCGCAAAAAAAATGACACGATCACGCCGACGCCGCAAGCTGAAGCTGAACGGTTTCAACAATCTGACGAAAACCCTGTCCTTTAACATCTACGATATCTGCTACGCAAAAAAACCGGCTGCCCGCAAAGAGTATCTGGAATATATCGACGAGGAGTACAACTCGGACCGCCTGACCCGCATTCTCACCGAAGTCGCGGACATTATCGGTGCCAACATCCTCAATATTTCCAGTCAGGATTATGACCCCATGGGGGCCAGCGTCACCATCTTGATCGCTGAAGGTCCGCTCACGCCACAATCGGAACAGACTGCGGCCCTGCAGTCCGAACAGGTTTTGGCCCATCTCGACAAGAGCCATCTCTGCGTCCACACCTACCCGGAGAGCGCCCCCAACAGCGGCATTTCAACCTTCCGCATCGATGTCGACGTGTCAACCTGCGGCGAAATCAGTCCCCTTAAGGCGCTCAACCATCTGATCAGTTCCTTCGATTCGGATATCGTGCTGATGGACTACAAGGTGCGCGGCTTCACCCGCGATGTACAGGGCAAGAAGCACTACATCGACCACAAGATTCAGTCGATTCAACAATTTATACGCCGCTCGATCCGCGATCTGTATCAGTGCGTCGATATCAACATCTATCAGGAGAATCTGTTTCATACCAAGATGCTGCTTAAGGAATTCAAATTACAGAACTACCTGTTTGCAACCGCGTATGAGGATTTTTCCGAAAGCGACAAGGTCAGAGTCAAAAAATTGCTCCAACAGGAAATGACCGAAATTTTCTATTCCAAAAACATTTACTGAAGAGGCTGATCCATGATTCGCATCCTGCTTCTGGCTGTTTTTTCCGCTGCTCTGTTCGGTTGCGCCCATCAGGCGAACATGGGCAACCCCGAAATGCCCTATCCCCCCGCAGAAACACCCCGGGTCGGCGACACCATTCATCTGCCCACCGGACTCGCCGCCAGTGCGGAAACCATGTACAGTCATGCGCAACAAGCGCAGATCATTTACGTCGGTGAAACCCACGACAACCCGGCATCCCATCAGCTGCAGCTCGAAATCCTGGCCCATCTGCAGGAAGCGGCCCCCGGAAATATCAGCCTGGCGATGGAGATGTTTACCCCAGAACAGCAGGCAGCCCTCGATCACTGGTCAAACGGCGAGCTGAGCGAAAAGGAGTTCATCAAGGACGTCCAGTGGTACCAAAACTGGCAGATAGACTTTGACTATTACCGCCCACTGCTCACCTTTGCTCGCGATAATCGGATTCCGGTAATCGGCCTGAATGCACCCAAAGATCTGGTCAGAGCCATCGGCAGAGCACCTGTCGATCAGCAACCGGAGGAGATCCTCAACCGCCTGCCCGAATTCGACTTCGCAGACCCCTACCAGCAGGCCATGACCAAAGCGATCTATGGCGACCATCCGGTCAGCTCACCAATGAAAGAAGGTTTTTTACGGATTCAAACGTTGTGGGACGAGACCATGGCAGAAACGCTGGCGACCTACCTCAGCAGCGATGAAGGCCAGGGAAGACAGGTGATGGTGATCGCAGGCGGCAACCATGTCAGCTACGGTTTCGGCATTCCACGGCGCGTGTTCCGTCGCCTGCCGGTCCCCTACCTGCTGATCGGCTCACGCACAATCGAAATTGCCGAGGGCAAACAGGTGCAGACCATGCGCGTCGACATGCCGCAATTTCCGATGCCTCCTTATGATTTTATGCGCTACACCCGCTACGAAAACCTGCCACAACAGGGGGTGAAACTCGGCGTTCATCTCAAAGAGATTGACCAGGCGGTTACCATTGTCTCTGTCGTGCCGGGATCTGCTGCCGCCCATGCCGGGCTGCAGACCGACGACATCCTGCGCCAGATCGATGACACCGAAATCACAGAGACCTTCGATCTGATCTACCAACTCAAGCAGACTCACAGCGACGACCGCGCCCGGCTCCGTATCGAACGCAGTGGTGCGACCCTACAGATTGAGGTCGACTTCGCGACTACTGAATCTCACCCATAGCCCTGATAGAGCAGAACCTGACGGGGAACCAAACGATTTGCGGTCAGGTCGCGAGATGATCCCTGGCGGCCTGCAGAGCCGGCTCGATATGGGGGAAAAGCGCCTGCTCGCCGATTTTAGCGATCAAGCCTGAGCGCATCAGCGTCTCACGCAGTTGCGGTTTGACGCCGGAGAGGAACAGCAGCGTCCCTTCGTGGGAGGTCTTTTCGATCAGCTCTTCCAACGCCTGAAGAGCGGTCGCATCGATCGTCAGAATGTGACGCAGGCGCAGAATCAGGACCTTGGGCGGACGCTTGATGATACTCAGTTTGTCCTTAAAAACATTGGCCGCACCGAAAAAAAACGGGCCATAAATCTCAAATACCTCAACCCCGGCCGGAACCTGTTCCAGCTCGACCGGCACATCATCCGACTCGTCATAATCCTCCCGCACCTCGCTGGTAATACTGCGGAACTCCGTCGCCTGCGCCATCCGGCTCATAAACAGTAGCGACGACAGCACCACACCGGTCTCGATCGCCACCGTCAGATCAACAAAAACCGTCAGGCCGAAGGTGCTCAACATCACCAGCACATCGGAGCGCGGTGCCTGAAACAATTTAAGAAAGTGTCGCCACTCACTCATGTGATAGGCAACGACCAACAGCACCGCCGCCAGGCAAGCCAGCGGAATCAGCGTCACCCAGCGGCCGAACAGTACCATGATCAACAGCAGGGTCAGCACGTGGACAATACCAGCCACCGGAGTACGCCCGCCATTTTTAATGTTGGTTACGGTACGGGCAATCGCGCCGGTCGCCGGTATCCCGCCGAACAGCGGCGAAACCAGATTCGCAATCCCTTGCGCAACAAGCTCCATGTTCGAACGGTGACGGGTTCCGGTCATCCCATCGGCGACGACAGCCGATAGCAGCGATTCGATCGCCCCCAGCAGCGCAATCGTCAACGCCGCCGGGACAAGATCGGGAATCATCGCCCAATCAAAATCGGGAAAACGGGGCGCTGGGAGAAGGTTGGGAACTGAGCCGAACTCTGAGCCGATAGTGGCCAGTTTCAGGTCGAGGACATGGGCCAGAAATGTTCCCAGCAAAATGGCGATTATCGACCCGGGAATTTTTTTGGTCACCAGCGGCCAAACGAGGATAATCACCAGCGAGAAACCGCCGATAAAGATTGCTGCGGGGTTCAAGCTCGGCAGGTCGTGGTAGTAACCGATCAACCGATGGACCAGGTCCGACGCCGGAGCTGTCGTGGTCAAGCCGAGAAATTCCTTAATCTGGGTGACCGCAATAATCAGTGCGATTCCGCTGGTAAAGCCGATCGTCATCGGGTAGGGGATGAATTTGATCACCGCACCCATCCGGGCGATTCCCATCACCACCAGAAGACCGCCCGCCATGATGGTCGCAACGGCCAGGCCCTGATAGCCATGCTGTTGAACAATGCCGAACACGACAACGATAAACGCCCCGGTCGGCCCGCCGATCTGCACGCGACTGCCGCTGAGAGCAGAGATCACAAAGCCGGCGACGATCGCCGTAAAAAGCCCCTGCTCGGGCTTGACCCCGGATGCAATCGCAAAAGCGATGGCAAGCGGCAGGGCAACGATACCGACAATAACTCCGGCCATCCCGTCCCGGGCAAACTTTTGCAGGGTATACCCTTCCTGGAAACAGGAAAACAGCTTGGGAACCAAACGCGAACTCATCAGACAAACCTCCAGTACTGATAATTTCGTCATCGGGTAGATATCAGATGGTCGTGCGTCTCTACGCGAGGGAGAAAACCGCAGGGTAAAGGCTGAGCCAGGTGATAGGTACCTCAACGAGCATAAGAAATATGGTCGCAAGGCGGGGAGGCAGCAGAGACGCTGTCCCCCGTCGTGAAAACAGGAACAACGTTAATCCCCTCCGTTTTCAATTGCAAGGGCCAATCGATGCCATAAGGAAAATTAATCAGAAGTCCGTCCACAAAAAAAGCCCCGTGGTTCAGGAGGAGACCACGGGGCAAGTGTTTGGGAGGTACGTTTTGAAATCTGTGTCTAGCTCATCGACGTACCGTCTGGCACAGCAGCGCGTCGATGAGTCTATAGTTGACCATTTTGGTAAGACTTGTCAAGCAGAAAATTACGCTTTTCCAGCGCTGCCCAAAACCGCTTGATTCTTGTGTTTGATCAGAGCGATCAGTTCACTGCGGGCGGCCCCGAGATACTTGCGCGGATCAAACTCTGCCGGGTTGTGCGCCAGAAATTCACGAACCTTCGCGGTCACCGCCAAACGCCCATCTGAATCGATATTGATTTTGCACACCGCGCTCTTGGCCGCCTGCCGCAACTGATCTTCGGGAACGCCAACTGCGCCGTCCATCTTGCATCCGTACTGGTTAATCAGTGCGACATAGGCAGGGACCACGCTCGATGCCCCGTGGAGGACAATCGGAAAACCGGGGATACGCTTTTCGATTTCATCGAGGATATCAAAACGCAGCGGCGGAACAGATTCGCCCGGAGCCAGCTTAAATTTGTAGGCCCCATGACTGGTTCCGATGGAGATCGCCAGTGAATCGACGCCGGTCTTTTTAACAAAATCTTCGACCTCTTCCGGCTTGGTGTAGGTGGACTGCTCGGCCACCACGTCGTCTTCGATTCCCGCCAGCACACCCAGCTCGCCTTCGACGGCAACATCGCGCTGATGGGCATATTCGACAACACGACGGGTCAGGGCAACGTTTTCTTCATAGGGCAAATGCGAGCCGTCGATCATCACCGAGGAAAATCCCGAATCGATACAGGACTGACACAGCTCAAAAGAATCCCCATGGTCCAGATGCAGAACGATGGGCAGATCCTTCCCCAGTTCCTTTGCCATCTGTACCGCGCCCATCGCCATGTAACGCAGCATGGTTTCGTTGGCATAGTCTCGGGCCCCCTTGCTGACCTGAATAATCACCGGAGAATCGGTTTCTGCACAGGCCACGACGATCGCTTGAAGCTGCTCGAGATTGTTAAAGTTATAGGCCGGGATCGCATATCCACCGTCGACCGCGTTGTGGAAAAGTGCACGCGAATTCACCAGCCCCAGGTCTTTATAGCTGACTGCATTACTCATTTTTACGTCCTCCCGACAGAAATCTCAACAGGTTGTCATAGTTCCACGAAGCACAGTAATAACAAGAGTTTGGAACGAAGTCCAGCGATGTCATTTCTTTATAAAAACAGCAACCCAAAAAACACCTTCCAGATGGTTGCATTACACCCGAACATTGATTAGTATACCCGCGTTTTTATCGTTATGTAGAGCGTATTTTCGGCTATTTTTTCGTTCGTTTGCATCCATCAATCGGCACTTTAAAGAGAAAGGCGGAGGGATGAGCTCCCAAAAAGCAGAGCAGTATTTCAAAGACTGGAAAGAAAGAGAAGAACTGGCGGAGTCGATGATTCCGATCATCGGTCACCTCTATCGTGACTGCGAAGTCATCTGCAATATTTTTGATCGCTCCCTGGTTCACAAATCAGCGATTGACATCCTCAAAGCCCACCGATTTGCTCGTCAGATTGTCGACCAGGAACTCTGGATCAGCGACACCCTCCCGATCCTGTTCGCCGTCTCCAAGCTGCAGCTTGCTCCCGGAAAGATCGACCTGGCGAAGCTGGCGATCCGCTATCAGCAGCGCACAGACAAGATCAGTATCGATAAATTTGTTTCCGAGGAGCTGGCAGAGCTCAACACCGGCCTGTCGCATCAGCTGAGCGAACCACGTGACGTTGTGCTGTACGGCTTCGGCCGCATCGGCCGCCTGCTGGCCCGGATCCTCGTCGATCAGGCCGGTGGCGGCAACAAGCTCCGCCTGCGTGCCGCCGTGGTCCGCAAGGGCGGCGATGACGACCTGATCAAGCGCGCCAGCCTGCTGCGCCGTGACTCGGTACACGGCCAGTTTGAAGGCACGATCCGCGTCGACGAAGAGGAAAATGCCATTATTGCCAACGGCAATATGATCCGCATCATCTACGCCAACGCTCCCGAGGAAATTGATTATTCCGCATACGGGATCAACAACGCCATCGTCATCGACAACACCGGCAAATGGCGTGACCGCAAAGGGCTGGGGCTGCACACCAAAGCACAGGGCGTCAGTCAGGCACTATTGACCGCTCCGGGCAAGGGCGACATCCCCAACATCGTCTACGGCGTTAACCACCAACAACTTGATCCGAACGAGGAGATCATCTCCGCGGCAAGTTGCACCACCAACGCCATTGTTCCGGTTCTGAAGGCGGTTAACGATAAGTTCGGCATCGTTAACGGTCACGTCGAGACCTGCCACTCTTACACCAACGATCAGAACCTGATCGATAATTATCACAAGAAAAATCGTCGCGGTCGCAGCGCCCCGCTCAACATGGTTATCACCGAAACCGGTGCAGCCAGCGCTGTTGCCAAGGTTCTTCCGGAACTGACCGGCAAGCTGACCGGCAACGCGATCCGCGTTCCGACCCCCAATGTCTCGCTGGCGATTCTCAACCTGACCCTAAACAACGAAACCAGCGTTGAAGAGTTAAACGACTACCTGCGTGACATCTCCCTGCACTCCCCCCTGCAGGACCAGATCGACTTCACCAATTCACCGGAAGTGGTATCAACCGACATGGTCGGTTCCCGCTACGCCGGCGTAGTCGACGCCCTCGCCACCATCGTCGATGGCAACCGCTGCGTTCTCTATGTCTGGTACGACAACGAGTACGGCTACAGCTACCAGGTCATGCGTCTGATAGAACAACTGTCCGGTCTGGGGCTGGAGCACTTCCCCAAATAGAACCAACACAAAGGACAGAGGTGGTCTTAAAAAGATCATCCCTGTCCTTTGATTTTCCGATTTTCCATAGAAAAAGGGCACCGCCGATAATCGAGCGGTGCCCTTTTTGATTGATCTAAGATCTACAGAAGATCTTAGTTAAAGCGACGCATGGCGCGCTGCTTCTTGCGCAGACGACGCTGCGCTTCCTTCTCCTTGCGCTTTTTCTTCACGCTCGGCTTCTCATAAAATTTACGCTGCTTCATTTCACGGAAGAGGCCTTCCTGCTGCAGTTTCCGCTTGAGCACCTTGATGGCCTTCTCAACGTTGCCATCCATAACTGTAATTTCCATGGGCTTAATCACCTCACTTTCGTTCAATCTCTAGTGGGCCCTGCCCACGAACGTGCGTTTATAATCCGGGCACTTCCCTGTTGTCAAGTGGTTTCAACGCGGGTCCGTTCCAAAAGGGCGACCTTAACACCACCGTTGGAAAAGACCAGGCGATTGTGCCAGTTCAGGTCAGCGACCCGATCGATCTCAGAACAGGGACAAAGCATGGCCGATTGCCACTGCGCGAAGCTGCCGGTGTAGAGCTCACCTAGCTCACGGTAAAGCTCTGACAATCCTGACTTTGTGCCAATCCGTTCGCCGTAAGGCGGATTACACAGAATCAGACCTGAGTCTGCCGGAGGCTGCAGCTGCTGCATCGGTTGAGCTGTAAAATTGACAAAATCGGCCACCCCGGCGCGCTTCGCATTGTCGATTGCCGCGACAATCGCCTTGTCATCGATATCGCTTCCCTGCAGCACACAGGGTACGGCGCGCTGCTGCCGATCAGCGTCCTGCAGCAACAGATTCCACACACCGGAACGATACCCCGGCCAATCCATAAAAGCGAAGCGGCGATTACGACCCGGTGGTCGTCGGCAGGCGATCAGGGCGGCTTCGATAACAAACGTTCCGGACCCGGCCATGGCATCGACCAGTGGGCTCTCCCCCCGCCATCCAAGCGTCATCAGAATAGCAGCAGCCAGAGTTTCGCGTAGCGGAGCCGCAACCGGACTGTGTCGGTAACCGCGGCGATGCAATAATTCACCGGAGCTGTCGACAGACAGATAACACCGGTCGTCCTCCATACGGACCAACACCCGAGCCCGACCTGTTCCCGTCGCTGTCGTCCCCAACGCATGGCCGACGGCTTCGGAGACCGTCTCGGCCACCCGCCCGGAATGTCCGAGCCGGGAGCGCTGACAACTGACTCGCACGTCCAGTTCATCATCAGGCCGTAGATAACGCCCCCAGGGCAGACGGACGACCTTGCGATAGAGGGCGGGAAAATCCCGGGCGGCAACATCACCCACCCGCACCACTACCCGCGTCGCGGTGCGTGACCACAGATTGGCCAGATACAACGTCCGCAAAGGACCGGAGAATTCGACGCCGCCCGGGACCGGACGGGGTGATGCGATCCCGATCTGTTCAAGCTCCGCAGCACAGATCTCTTCCAAACCGGGAAGGGTTATCGCGAAATAATCGTCCTGTCGTTGTTTTACTGCCACATACACTCCTTAAAATCGGTCCCCCTCGACATGCGCGCACCATAACACAATCGGACCGGCAAAAGCCCTGTCGGCCTAAAAACAGGCCTGAACGGAAACCGATTCCCCTGTTGTCCTGCAACGCATTTCTTGTATAATGCGCGTCGACGGTGACCAGTTGGCACCTAATCTGTGCAGGAAATCAGTGACCAGAATGATACATCAGCGTTATTTCAAACCGGGCCAGAAGGTTCTTCTCCGCCCGAACGAAACCACCACCCCCAACGGCTATGCCGGCCTGCTGAGCGGCTATATCCATAGCGGCGGGCACGATTTTTTCGACCTGACCCTGCCGTACGGTCCCGACTCCGCCATCCAGTACCCCTTTCACACCGACATGAACTTTGAGATCAGCTCCGAGAGTCTGGGTCTGGGGGCGCGCGTCAGCGGAACTTTTGACAAGATCCTCTCCGGCGATCGCATCAGGATGCATATCCTGCCTGATCTGCAGATGTTTCAACGTCGGGCAAAACCCCGCATCGACTGCCGAATCGGTCTGCGCTTCACCCGCGGCCGCGGTTCTCTCAAAGCGATGCGGCAGACCTGGGAAAAAAACGTCGAAATCCTCAACAGCTCAAAACAGCTCCCGGCCCTGAAGGGATTCAGGGACTGTAACGTCAATCTCAGCTGCGGCGGTATCCGTTTTGCTCTCAAACCACCGGCTGAGCCAGCCGATCTCTGCCTGTTGCTACTTGATCTTCAGGACGAAGCGGCTCCGATCTGTGCCCTGTCCGAAATCATCTGGACCCTTCCCGACCGGGATGGACAGGCGCTGCTGGCTGGCATGCAGTTCCTCAACCTGCTGGAAAATGACCGAAAAAGACTGAGCAATTTTACTGGAAAAAACGGACAGAATCACCGACAATAGCAGCGGAACAAAAACGCTCCAACCCGCTGTCTTCTGCAAACCATTGCATTACGAAGTGACAAGGTCTCAATGCCCCACTTTTCTGAATCGGAACTTTTTCAGGCATGTCGCGTTCTGTTCGGCAGCGAACTGAACCTGAACCGCGATTTTCTCAATTACCTGCAGCCGTCAGGAGTCCGGACCGCGTTCCGGAAAAAAGCCAAAGCCACGCACCCGGACCGCTTTGCCGGCAGCGGACAGCAATTCAAAAATCGCTACGAAAAGCAGTTTCAGCACCTCAACCAGGCACACCAACTGATCCAGAGCTACCTGAAGCAAAGAAACCCTCAGCCGGCACCGATACAGCCACCGCGCCCCACTACACCCCGGACACCCCGTGCCAATCCGCACAAAGAGAACCCTCAGCGCCTTTACCGCGGACCGATCCCGGAACGCCCCCTGCAATTTGGGCAATACCTCTACTACCGGGGTCTGATCCCTTACGCTGCGGTCATCTCTGCCATTACCTGGCAACGTCAACAACGCCCCACCGTCGGCGAGATCGCACGACGCTGGCAATGGCTGACCCTTAAAGAAATCAACAGGATTCTCGAAACAAAGAACGGCACCTCCCGTTTCGGGGAACACGCCGAACACCTGGGGCTTCTCAAGCCCTTGCAGGTCCGGACTCTGCTGTTTCACCAGCGATCCCGACAGCAGCAGATCGGCCGCTATTTTATCGACCGCAACCTTATCCCCGAAACCGCCCTCGACGGGTTGCTCAGCGATCTGGCCGCGCACAACCGCAACCATGTCGGCCGGCGCTCAAACCTGTTCTATACGCAGCCCTAGACGAGAAAACACCCACGTTTTCACCCCAGCACCAGACTATAACACACTGCCATAAGGAGGCTCCTATGGGCATTCTGGCCGCTTCCGCCAGCGTCTGCCATTTCCAGATCACCGGTTCCCTTCCCGACGGAACCTCCCCGGAAAAGATCACCGCTCAGCTCAACTCTCAGGGGTTTAAGTCGATCGAGCAATCCGCCGAAGAAATCTCCATCGGCTGGGTCACTCTCGACGATCCCGACTGCGGAGAATTTGCCCACCCGGGAGTCTTTCAGCGCGATCAGTATCTCTGCTTTTCGTTACGACAGGATCGACGCCGTATTCCGGCGGCGCTCTATAAGCGACAAGTGAATCACCTGGGCGAACAGTTTCTCAACAACAACCCCACCCTGAAGCGGGTCCCCAAAGGCGAACTGGAAGATATCCGTGATCGCGCCCGGTCGCTGCTCATGGCGCGCACCCTGCCGAGCCCGTCGATTTACGATGTCTGCTGGGACACCGAAAAAAATCTGATCCGCTTCAGCAGCCTCGGGCAGAAGATGGTCGAAACCTTCATGGGCCTGTTCCACCAGACCTTCCCAACCCTGCGGTTATCTCTGTATCACCCAATGGCCCGCGCCGGACAGATCGTCCCCGACACCTTACAGGCCGACCTCCAAAAGAGCAATCGCGCCCAGACCGACAGCGCTATTGAGCAGATCGACGCCAACCGCTGGCTCGGCAATGAATTCCTTCACTGGCTGCTCTACAGAACCCTCAATTCCGACTCACGCTATACGGTTAGCCAGCCCGGCCCACTCCTCCATCAGGACCCGTTTCTGGCGTATTTGGACGATCGCCTGCTGCTGGTCGGCGGCGGTCAGGAAGGGCAGCAGAAGATCGTCGTCGCCGGACCACAGGACAGCTATCGCGAGGTCAAAGCCGCCCTGCTGCAGGGGAAATTGATCGAAGAAGCCACCCTGCACATGCAGCGCGATGACGAATCCGCGTGGAAACTGACCCTGAAAGCCGAACGGTTCTACTTTGGCAGCTATCGCACCCCGATGATCAAACCGGACAGCGACCCCACCGACGATCCCGCCGCCGAAGCAGAGGCCGCCTTTTTTACCAAGATTGCCGCCATCGAAGAGGGAGAGCAGATGTTCGACAGTCTGTTGCAGGGATTTCTGTATCTGCGCCTGAGCGACGCCTGGCAGGACGAGCTTGAGGTGATGGGCAAATGGCTGCAGGACGATTCAGCATGAACCAATCCCGGACAAATCGACCGGCCACTGGAAAGATCTCGTCAATAACGTGAGCCAGTGGGGGAGGAGCGCTAGACGGGAACAACAGGTGAGAGCGGAAAACGGGATACCAGAGGATGTTCTGATCCCACCTCACCGCTGTCGAGCAGAGAGAGGAATCGCTGACGCGACACGTTCTGCGCTCCCAGGCTGAGCAGGTGCTCCGTCGTCTGCTGACAATCGATCAACGCAAAACCGGCGTCTTCCAAACTGCGGGCCAACCAGGCCAGCGCAACCTTTGACGCATCGGTCCGGCGACTGAACATCGACTCGCCGAAGAAGCAGCGCCCCATACACACCCCGTAAAGCCCGCCGGCCAGTTCGTCACCCTGCCAGCATTCGACCGAATGGGCATAACCACGCCGGTGTAGGCGAATATACGCCGCCTCCATGTCAGGGAGAATCCATGTCCCTTCCCGCTGTGCACCGATACGGCTCTCGCGACAGGAGCGGATCACCTGCTCAAAGTTACGATTAAAGCTGACGGTGAAGACATTGCGCCGCACTGTCTTGCGCAGCGAACGCGACAGATGGATCTGAGACGGCAGGAGAATACAGCGCGGATCGGGCGACCACCACAGAATCGGCTCCCCCTCACTGTACCAGGGGAAAATTCCGAGGCGGTAGGCCAGCAGCAGGCGCTCGACCGACAGATCGCCGCCGACCGCCAGCAGACCGTACTCCTCGGCGGCACTGACAGGGGGAAACCAGAGGCGCTCGTCTAATTGATAGCAGGGCATCTTTAAAAAGGGTCAGTCGTAATCGAAACGGAACTTGCCCCCGCGAAATCCCAGCTTGATGTGGCCACCTTTGCGCAGACATCCGAACAGAATCTGTTCGGCCATGGGGTCACTAATCTCCGTCTGGATCAGACGGGCCAGGGGCCGCGCACCGAACAGGGGATCATAGCCCCTGCGCGCCAGCTCACGGCGCGCCGCAGGGGATGCGGTCAAGCGGTTCTGCTTCTCGGCGAGCCGCTCGTTGAGCTCGTCCAAAAACTTGTCGACCACCTGCAGCATAATCCTGTCATCCAGCGGGACAAAAGAAATAATGCCATCCAGACGGTTGCGAAACTCCGGTGAGAATGCTTTTTCCAACGCCTGCTTGGGAGGTGCCTGATTGCGATCACCGAAACCGATCGGGGACTGGTTCAGCTCGCGCCCGCCGATATTACTGGTCATAATCAGGACGACATTCCGAAAATCAGCTTCTTTACCGTTATTGTCGGTCAGGGTCCCGTGATCCATCACCTGCAAAAGGAGGTTGAACAGATCGGGATGGGCCTTCTCGAGTTCATCGAGCAGCAGGACAGAGTAAGGATTCTTCCGCACCCCTTCGGTCAGAAGGCCACCTTGATCGAACCCGACATACCCTGGAGGCGCACCGATCAAACGGGCAACCGAGTGCTTCTCCATGTATTCACTCATGTCAAATCGCAGGAATTTGACGCCCAACTGCTGCGCCAATTGACGCGCCACTTCAGTTTTACCCACCCCGGTCGGGCCCGTAAACAGTAACGAACCGACCGGTTTGTCGGGATGGCCGAGACCGGCGCGGGAACGGTGAATCGAGCGAACCAGATGCTCGATGGCAGGGTCCTGACCGAACACCACCCGCTTCAGGTCACGCTCGAGATAGCGCAGCTTCTGCCGGTCTGAGCCGCTGACGGTCCGTACCGGAACCCGAGCGATTCGTGCCACCACCCGTTCAATCTCATCAACACCGATCAGACCACGCCCCCCGCCATCGAGGCGATGTTGCGCACCGGCCTCATCGATAACATCGATCGCCTTGTCCGGCAAATGGCGGTCGGTCAGGTGCTTGATCGAGAGCTGCACAGCAGCCTCAAGGGCTTCCTCGGCATAACGCGTCTGGTGATGCTCTTCGTAACGGCTCTTGAGTCCTTTGAGGATCTCGAGGGCCTCGTCCTGCGACGGTTCGGGCAGATCGATTTTCTGAAACCGGCGCGACAGCGCGCGATCCTTGTCGAACAGGTTGCGATACTCTTCATAGGTGGTCGAACCGATACAACGCAGCTCACCGCTGCCGAGCACCGGCTTAAGAATATTGGAGGCATCCAGCGATCCACCACTGGTGGCTCCCGCACCGACGATGGTGTGGATCTCATCGATAAACAGGATCGCCTTCTCTCGCTTCTGCAGCGCCTTGAGCACCGCCTTGAGACGCTCCTCGAAATCGCCCCTGAACTTGGTGCCCGCCAGTAGCGCGCCCATATCCAGCGTGAAGATTTCGCTCTCCTTCAGCAGATCGGGGACATTCCCCTGCTGGAGGCGCAGCGCCAGGCCTTCCGCCATCGCTGTCTTGCCGACGCCGGGTTCACCGACAAAAATTGGATTGTTCTTTCGCCGCCGGCACAGCACCAGCACGGTCCGTTCCAGCTCAAGTTCGCGACCGATCAGCGGATCGATCTTACCGTCAGCGGCCCGTTTTCCCAGATCGATGGTGTATGCCTCAAGCGGATCGACCGGTTTTGCCTTGGGTTGAGGTTTGCTCTGCTCCTGCGGTTCGGGATCATCACCCTGCTCCTCCCCGGAATCACTGGACAGTGAGGCACCGGCACCATGGGAGATATAGTCGAGCAGATCAACACGTTCGATACCCTGCTCCTGAAGAAAAAAACAGGCGTGGGAATTCTCCTCCTCAAACATTGCCGCCAACAGATCACCGACCCCCACCTCTTCCTGATTTGAGGCCTGCATGTGCAGCACCGTTCTCTGCAGCATCCGTTGCAAGCCGACGGTCTGACGGGGGATCTCTTCGTCATCTTTGTCGTCCGGCAGGGTTTCGAGGTGCTCGTCGAAAAAATCCTCCAGATGTTGTTTGAGTTCGTCGATATCACCGCCACAGTCGCTGATAATCTGCTGCCCAAACCCCTCATAGAGCAAGCCGTAAAGCACATGCTCGGTGGTCAGGTACTCGTGTCTGCGGCGTTGCGCCTCCCGCACGGCAAGAGTAAAAGCGATCTGGACATCCTGACTGAACATATGCATCACCGTTTCTTTTCTAAAAAAATTTAAGTCTGTTAAAAGGCAGTTGGAGACGACATCCTTCGATAGATCGTCCATCTTTCTAAAATTGTCGCGCAGGGGGTAGATCAAGTCAAGGGCAGGACATACGGTTTTCGGATCGAAATCAGGCCGACTCGATGATTGCCTTAAGGGGATGTCCCTCCGTTCGGGCACGGGAGTGAACCAGGTCAATCTTGCTTTCAGCAATGGCGTGGGGGTAGGTACCGCACAAACCGGACCCGCGAGAATGAACGTGAAGCATAATCTGAGTCGCTTCGGAATGTGTCTTGCGAAACACCTGTTCCAAGATATCGGTGACAAACTCCATCGGAGTATAATTGTCATTCAGCAGTAGAACCTTGAACAGGGGAGGTTCTTTCAACCTGACCCTCTGCGCCGGGGCAATTTCAGTTCGTGATTTATGTATAGGACTCATATAACGTTTTCAACTTTGTTCATGTGAATAAAATCGCCGGCTCAGGCAAATTCGTGCCAGTCGATTTTCTCGCCTCGAAGCAAACGGTGAGCAGCCACTGGCTCCCGCAGGAGATAACGCACGAAACCAGTCAATTTAGCACCGCGGCCATCGATTCCGGCGCGCTCCAGACCATCGCCAACGCCCAGATAGACAGCTTCGAACAGTTCTTTCTGGGCTAGATTCATCTGCACTTGAGGTTTCTCCTCGAACAGAGGTTCAACAAGGGCGGCACGACAGGCCTCAGCGCTAGTGGAGGTCACGCTGCGGCACAAAATCGGGCGAACCGGATAGATCCGGCAGCAGCCCGCGTCATCAAGAAACGCACAGGGCCGACTGAGACTGATCCGTTCATCATCCGTCAGGCCACGCACCGCACGCCAGAGTTCATCCAAACGCTCGGTCAGTTTTTGCTGTTCACTGTCAGGCCAAGAGCGAACTTCATCAGCAATAGCCAGCGCCTCGGGAAACAGCACCGACACATTGACAACACAGCAACTACGGCACCCAGC
>PKUC01000071.1 GCA_002868865.1 Desulfuromonas sp.
GTACCAATCAAGAGAAATGGCCCCTGATTCGTCAGGGGCTTTTTCTTTGTCCCAACCCCGCCTAAATGCCCCCTATCATAACTTCAAATATCTATTTTTGTTAGCTTTTCTTCAAATTCCAGCATATCAAATCTCATCCCTGACACAAAACACCCCCCCCCAACCTTCCCTTCCCTCCACTTGCTACCTCTTCATTTTGAGCATACAGTTCAAGGCAATACTCAAGACAAAAAACGCCCCATATACCCAAATAGCCAGTCGAGGTATTACGCCATGGCAAAAAAAGTGACTCCGCTAACCGACAGATAAGTCAAAAATGCAAAGCCCAAGAATAGCAAACAGGCAACCTATTTCGATGGAGGTGGTCTCTACCTTCTTGACAGATCGACCACTCCTTTCCCTGTAAAACGCGATGAATCTAATTTGAGCCAAGGACAGAGCTGTGGCGACGTACCTGATGTGATAACCTAGAAACAGAACTACTGATTACTTTATTCATAACGGAGAAGTTGTGAAATCCCGTATTAAGTACATACGCGCTGCCTCTTCACTTCTGGTCATACTGCTGGTATCCACCCCTGCCCTTGCTATTAAGTTTGATGTGTGGAGAACTGGCATGACTTTATCTGAAATAGCTGAGGCAGCAAAAGCTAACAACATTCCCATAACACGGTCCGGTGTAATCTCCCGCGAGAGTGGCTTTAATCAAAGGTTTATCAATGAGTATTTTTGGAAAGCTTCTACCGTTGGATATGTAACCAAACTATTTGGGGTCGACTCAACAGTCAGCATGAAAATTTCTCCTGAGCGACCGAGAAGACTCTATGAGATAGAAATCCTGCTGACTGGAAGAATGGACAAAAAACGGCTCTACCCAGAACTGATCAACATGCTCATCGAGAAATATGGCCCTCCGAGCAAGCCTAAACGTGCCCTCACAAAAGTGTATCAATGGAACCTTAATGACACTGACCAAATCACTTTAAAACTCTTTTCAGCCCCAGTCCTTACATACACAGATGTCTCCTACAAAAAAGCCGTCGAGGCTCTAAATGGCAGCAAACACCAGAAAGAGACCATCAAGAAAGACTCTGATAAATTCTAAGATGTCCTGATAATTATGCACTCCCAACAACACCTGAGGAAAAATTTCCCCCGTGGCTCCCTCGCAAGGTATGCCATAGCCTTTTGGGATTTCTTCGGCTGTCGTCATGAAAAAGTGGGCACTTTTTTAAACGACACCCCCAAAGCGATCAAGGTTCATTACCTTGTTCCATGCAGCGACAAAATCGGTGACGAATTTTTCTCCAGCGTCGCTGCTGCCGTACACCTCCGCCACGGCACGGAGCAGTGAGTTCGATCCGAACAGAAGATCGATGCGGGTTCCGGACCACTTCACATCCCCCGTTTGCCGATGGCGTCCCTCAAAACCATTTTCATCCCCTGCTTTCTTTGACCAGACGATGTCCATATCCAGCAGGTTCACGAAGTAGTCGTTGGTCAGGGTGCCGGGCCGATCGGTAAAGACGCCCTGTTGTGATTGTCCAACGTTTGCATCCAGAACACGCAGCCCCCCCACCAGAACCGTCATTTCGGGTGCGGTCAGCGTCAGCAATTGCGCGCGATCGATGAGCAACTCCTCGGCCGAGACACTGAACGGGCGTTTCAGGTAGTTACGAAACCCGTCGGCAACAGGCTCGAGGACCGCAAACGACTGAACGTCGGTTTGCTCCTGAGACGCATCACTTCGCCCCGGGGTGAAAGGAACGCTGATCTCCACCCCCCAGTTTTGGGCCGCCTGTTCGACTGCCGCACAACCACCCAGCACAATCAGGTCAGCCAACGATACCGATTTTTTACCGGTCTGCGCTTTGTTGAACTCTCGCTGGATCCCTTCCAGAACCTGCAGCACCGTCGCCAGCTGTTCGGGCTGGTTGACCGGCCAGTCTTTTTGTGGCGCCAGACGGATACGCGCACCATTGGCTCCGCCTCTCTTGTCAGACCCACGAAAGGTCGATGCCGACGCCCACGCCGTTGAAACCAGCTGCGGGACGGACAATCCGGAGGCAAGGATCTGCTGTTTGAGGTGGGCAATATCCTGTGCATCGATCAGCGGATGGGTCACAGCAGGCACGGGGTCCTGCCAGATCAGCTCTTCTTTCGGGACTTCCGGCCCGAGATAGAGTGCCCGGGGGCCCATGTCACGGTGGGTCAGCTTGAACCAGGCCCGGGCGAAAGCGTCTTCAAATTCATCGGGATTGTTGAGATAACGGCGTGCAATAGGGGCATAGACCGGGTCAAAACGAAGCGACAGATCTGCTGTGGTCATCATCGGCCGATGTTTTTTGGAAGGATCATGGGCGTCGGCCACCAAGTCTTCGTCCTCAACATCCTTGGCTAACCACTGATGCGCTCCGGCGGGACTTTTCACCAGCTCCCAATCGTATTTAAACAACACCTTCAGATAGCCCATATCCCATTTGATCGGGTTGGGTTTCCAGGCCCCCTCGATGCCGCTGGTAATGGTATCTCCGGCCTTACCGCTCCCAAAACTGCTCAACCAACCGAGCCCCTGAGCCTCAACCCCCGCCCCTTCCGGTTCGGGTCCAACATGGGCGGCATCACCGGCACCATGGCACTTGCCAAAGGTGTGTCCGCCGGCGATCAGGGCAACGGTCTCCTCATCGTTCATCGCCATCCGCGCAAAGGTTTCGCGTACATCGATTCCCGATGCGACCGGGTCAGGCTCACCGTTGGGACCTTCGGGGTTGACATAGATCAGGCCCATCTGGACGGCCGCCAGCGGATTGTCGAGCTCCCGATCGCCCTTATAACGATCATCTCCCAGCCAGGTATCTTCGGAGCCCCAGTAAATATCCTCTTCAGGCTCCCATATATCGGAACGCCCACCAGCAAACCCAAAGGTCTTAAACCCCATTGATTCCAGCGCGCAATTGCCGGCAAGAATCATTAAATCGGCCCACGAAATCTTACGGCCATATTTCCGCTTGATCGGCCAAAGTAAACGGCGCGCCTTATCGAGATTGGCATTGTCGGGCCAGCTATTAAGGGGCGCAAAACGCTGCGACCCCGAACCGGCACCACCCCGGCCATCCCCGATGCGGTACGTGCCCGCACTGTGCCACGCCATACGGATGAACAGACCGCCGTAATGGCCATAATCGGCCGGCCACCAATCCTGCGAATCGGTCATCAGTGTATAGAGATCCTGTTTGATGGCTCCGAGATCCAGCTGCTGAAATTCTTTCGCATAAGCAAATGCCGGACCCATCGGATCGGACAGAGAGGAGTGCTGGTGAAGGATATGCAGATCGATTTGATGCGGCCACCAATCCCGGTTTGATGTGCCACCACCGGATATCCGCTGACCCAACTTACCCGTAACCGGACACTTGCTTTCCTCATGCATGATCATCGCCTCCCATAGGTGTGAAGCCATACTCAACTATGTCGTTTTGAGTATAGCCAATCCAACTCATATTTCAGGAGGACTCAATTGTTTTTTAAGCCCAGGAGGACAGTTTCGGAAAGCATTCCCCTTGTTCGGCCGTGAAGTCGAGCTTTTACATGTCCTGGCGTCTCGTGCGTCCAAGATCGGTCTAAAGGAACAACGCCATACCTGACAACCACACAGCAGAAAAACAAAAAGTTGTACAGAAATTGGACAACTCTACAAAAATACTGTCCGTACAACAAAAACAGCGACTCGGCCATTTCGGCTAAGTCGCTGTTTTTATTGTGGTACCCGGAGCGGGAATCGAACCCGCACAGGCTTGCGCCCGAGGGATTTTAAGTCCCTTGCGTCTACCAGTTCCGCCATCCGGGCAAAAGATTCCCTATCTTAGTGAATTCAGTCTGTCTGTCAATATCAAAGCCACCATTTCTGGCGGATCCTGCTTCAATCCGTCAAAAACATGAACTCAGGTCGTTCGTCGAGAAGCTGATACTTGTAGCAGAGTTCAAAAAAGAGCGCAGTCCCTTGTCGACTGTTATCATCGAAACCGTAGTCGATCCGTTTCCAGTAATCTCTTTTTTGTGCGGCATTCAAGCCGCTTGCCGATGCAACGTCAGCGGCCACCTGCTGTTCAGTCTGGAGAAATGTCTGACGGGACTGAGTCAACTGGGCGTCCAGATCGAGCAGCTGCTGCCGATAGGTGCCCAGGGCCCCTTTGCGCACCATCCACAGAGCAAAGCAGAAGGGTAATCCCGTATAGCGATACCAGAGTTCGCCGAGATCGAAACAGATCATACCGGACGACGGCCTCATCCTTTGCTGCAGTGCCCGATCACCGATCAGTAACGCAGGATGCCCGGCAGAAATATGATCTTCGATAAGCCCATCAGGAACCGCATCAGTTACGTTGTTCAGTCCGACGTATTCGCGCAGAATGACACGCATAAGGTTGATGGATGTGGCCGATTCGCCGGTGATCGCGATCTGCCGATTCTCAAGTTCGTGCAGGGGGACAGGACTGAACAGCAGAACACTCTGGACCGCACCTGCGGAGGTGATTGAGTGGTTGGGCAAAAGCAGATAGTCCCGCCAGTGACGGGCGTACTCAAAAGAGGACGAAGGGCTGACATCGATCCGGCCCTGCTGGAGCATATCGTTAAGCGCCGAGGGGACACCCGACACCAGTTCTCCGTCAAAACCGGACCGCTTGAGGTGATAAAAAAATGGAACACAGTTGAGGTATGGGATATGTCCGACCCTGAGGCCGCCCGCTGCTGTCATCGCACCGCTCCTTTCCTAAAGGACCATCCCGGTTCTGCATAGCGCGTCTGTTCCAGCTCTGCAGCCTGTTTCAACTCTTCTGCAGTTGGGCAATCATCGTAGAAGATGGCGGGTAAAATCTCTTCAAATGACCTCTTCAGCTGCGTCTGTACTTGATCAAGAGTCAACGGCTGTGGTGCCCAGCGGTTTATCCAGCCGACGCTCTTTGCCAGCAGCGCCCTGCCCTCTGCAACGCCGATATCCGTATCGCAGTTCAGGACAGAAAACAGCAGGGACAGATCCAGATCGACCGGCAGCGATCCGTGCTGCAAAAAACAACCATTTTCTCTCTTCTGCGCGCTGCCGCAGATTTTTCGGCCATGGCAGAGCAGTTCAAAGTGGGATGGCGCGACAAAACAGGCGCATTTTTCGACGGTCCGACGCTTCTGATGAGGCAGACGTTTTGTCGCAAGTTCAACCGGCAACCCCAAAGCGGTCAGACAAGCACGTAACACTGCGGCGATCTGACGATAATTATCCAGTATCGAGGCTGAAAATGACGTGCTGCCTTCGGGGGAGATGACGGCATAGGTTACTTCTGCGGCGTGAAGGACAGCGCGCCCACCGGTGCTGCGCCGAACCAGGTCAACACCCAGTTCGTGGCATGCCGCCAGATTAACCTGTCGGGCTCCACGCTGGCCGTATCCGAGGGTCACCGTCGGTCGAGACCAGCGGTATAAACGCAGTACAGGCGGGGAAATCCCCGCCTGTACCGAGTGAAACAGGGCTTCATCCAGGGCCATATTCGCCGCCCCGGAAAGAGCATCTGACGTTATTCTGCGCCAACGGTTCAGAACCATAACAACCGTCTGGTGCTTACAGTTTAACCCGCTCGAGGAAGCTGGTATCGATGTTCCCGTCTGCAAAGTCCTTGTTCGCCATCATCTTCTGATGGAAGGGGATCGTCGTCTTAATCCCTTCAATGATGTACTCATCAAGGGCACTGGCCATCCGTGCAATCGCTTCTTCACGGGTATCGGCATGAACGATCAGCTTACCGATCATCGAGTCGTAGTGCGGCAGTACGGTGTACTGATCGTACATGGCGCTCTCGATTCGCACGCCCATTCCGCCCGGGGTGTGATATCCGGTGATTTTACCGGGAAACGGGGTGAATTTTTCGGGGTCTTCGGCGTTGATCCGGCACTCGATCGCGTGTCCGGTGATGTTAATATCATCCTGAGTATACCGCAGAGGACGACCCGCCGCGGAGAAAATCTGCTCTTTGATGATATCGACGCCGGTGACCATCTCCGTGACCGGGTGCTCGACCTGAACCCGCGTGTTCATCTCCATAAAGTAATAGCTGCCATCAGTGTCGAGGAGATATTCGACGGTCCCTGCGCTGGAATAACCGACCGCCTTGGCAGCGGCAACGGCACTTTCACCCATCTTCTGGCGAACTTCCGGGGACAGAACCGGACAGGGGGCCTCTTCGATCAACTTCTGGTGACGCCGTTGAATTGAACAATCCCGTTCACCGAGATGGATGACGTTACCGTGCTGGTCGCCAAGGATCTGGATTTCAACGTGGCGTGGCCGTTCGCAGAACTTTTCGATATAGACGTCGGCTTTACCGAATCCGGCCTGAGCCTCCGCGCGGGCGGTTGCCAGAGCATTGGCCAATGCCGCAGGCGAGTGTACGATCTTCATCCCTCGACCACCACCTCCAGCGGAGGCTTTGATGATGACCGGGTAACCTATTTCGGCGGCAATCTTCACCGCTTCTTCGGTGGTTTCAATGCTGTCATTTGTTCCAGGCAAAATCGGCACGCCCGCTTCAGTTACGGTCTGGCGCGCAGAAATTTTATCGCCCATAAGCCGCATATTTTCTGCGGTGGGTCCAATAAATGTGATGCCGCACTGCTTACAGATCTCTGCAAACTCGGCATTCTCGGACAAGAAGCCGTAACCGGGATGGATCGCATCGGCGTCAGCTACCTCAGCAGCGCTGATAATCGCCTTCATGTTGAGATAACTGTCGGCACTGGCGGCCGGACCGATACAGATGCTCTCGTCAGCGAGGCTGACATGGAGAGCTTCGCTGTCCACGTCCGAATAGACCGCGACCGTTTTGATCCCGAGCTCTTTACAGGCCCGGATGATCCGCAACGCAATCTCTCCGCGGTTGGCAATCAGTATTTTATGAAACATAAACTTTATGACTCCAAGCAAAATCGGCGTCCTTAAAAGGACGCGACAGATGTCGTAATCGCCAACTACGCTTAGATACGCTCGACCAGGAAGAGGGCCTCACCGTACTCAACGGGCGTTGCATCCGCTTTCAGAATTTCGACCACCCGGCACTTGAATTCCGCTTCGATCTCATTGAACAGCTTCATCGCCTCGACCAGACAGAGGGGTTGTCCCGCTTCGATTACAGCGCCGACCTGAACAAAAGGCTCGGCATCAGGAGATGGCTTATGATAGACCGTGCCGACAATCGGCGACACAACACGATCATACTTATCGTCAGCCGGCGCAGCCTGGGGAGCGGCTTCGGCAGCCGGCGCAGAAGCTGCGCTCGCTGCAGGAGCCGCCGGGACTGCCGGAGCGACCGCGACCGGAGCCGGTGCTGCAACCTGAACAATTTCCTTATCAGGGCCTCTTTTGATCAGAATCTTCTCGTCCTGACCTTCCATCTTAAACTCGGTAATATCCGTTTCAGTGACCAATTTTATCAAGCTTTTCAGATCTTTAAGTTCCATTCTTTCCTCCCGATAGGGTTACGATAATCCGGGCGGCGCTTACATCCGCCTCAGAATCGCTTACTATTGTACGGTGCGTCATTTTTGTCAAGCGGCGAACTGTTGAAAGTGCTTCGGCAAACGGGTCAGGCACCGACACCCGTCTGCGGTGACCACGACCGTATCCTCGATCCGTACGCCACCGACTCCAGGGAGATAAATACCCGGCTCGATGGTCACCACCATGCCCTCTTCGAGGGCAGCGGTTGCACGTGGCGACAACGCCGGATATTCGTGGATATCCAAACCGACCCCGTGGCCGAGCCCGTGGCCGAACGCCTCAGCGTACCCCCGCTGAGCAATAAAATCCCGGGCAACAGCATCGAGGGTCGCTAAACGGACCCCCGGTTTGACTGCGTCAATCGCCTGATCATGCGCCTGCAGAACGATATCAAAAATGGCTCTGAGTTCTGTGGACACAGAACCAATAGCGACAGTAATGGTTTCATCGGAGTGATAACCGTCGATGCGGGTGCCAAAATCGATGGTAACCAATTCGCCTGAGGCCAGTTTTTTATCCGAAGCGACCCCATGCGGAAGAGCTCCTCGATAACCGGAGGCAACGATAAAATCGAAGGCCTTGTCCTCACCGCCGGCTCGTTTGAGCGCAAATTCCAGCTGCAGAGCAATTTCACGTTCACAAGTGCCGGGAACAAGCAGCGGACAAATCGCGGCAAAGGCATCGACGTGAAGCTGTGCGGCTGCTTCGAGCGCCCTGATTTCATCCGCGGCTTTCACCCCGCGCAGGGTCTTGAGCGGTTCGACAACGCCGATCCATTCAAAACGGCCAGCAGTCAGGCGGGTCAACTCCTGCCATGTGGAGACAGGCAGAAATGACGCCTCAAACCCAACCTTTTTGACACCCTGCGCCACCAGCTGCATTATGACTGCATCGATTTTTTTTTGATAACAGATAACCCGATCAGCATTGACCTGCTGCTGGGCCTGAGCCTCATAACGGGAATCGGTCAAAAAGAAAGAGGACTGCTCCGTGGCAATCAACACGCCGTCGGTTCCAGTAAATCCGCTGAGATAGAGGATATTGTTCACATCAAAGAAAACGAAGGCATCAACCTTCGCCTCCGTCATCAGTTTCATCATTCTGTTCTGTCGTGTTGTATTCAAACAGTTAATGTCCTTTGTCGAGATGTGCGCGTAGCGCCGACACGGCCAAGGTGTATCCAGCGGCCCCAAAACCACAGATCTGTCCGATCGCCACCGGTGCGATTAACGAACGGTGGCGGAACTCTTCACGGGCGTGGATATTTGACAGATGAACCTCCACCGTTGGCAATGACACGCCAGCTATCGCATCGCGCAGGGCGACACTGGTGTGCGTATAACCACCGGGGTTGATAATCAGCCCGGAAAATCGGTCCTGAGCGGCGCGATGGATCTGATCGATCAACGCACCTTCATGGTTCGACTGAAAATCTTCGAGAATCATATCGTCGCCCTGAACATCAGCCCGCAGATTCGCCATAATATCCTGCAGCGTCTGCGCTCCGTAAACGGCGGGTTCACGGGTCCCGAGCAGGTTCAAATTGGGACCGTTAAGAATCAGAATCTTCATCATCAGGACAGTGCTTCACGCAAACGGGGAGCATCACGCATCAACAGATAGCGTCCCTTACCGAAGTTGCCTGCACGGGTCACGGTTAACGCAACAAAATATTCGGGTGCAACGGCATAAAGGATCACAAAATAGCGTCCGGTCTTGACGGACACCTCCTGCAACTCTCCGGTACCCAGAATCTCTGCAGTATTGCGGATCTCTTTAACGACATTCGAATATTCGATGGCAACAAGCTGCAGATCGACATCGTCCCCTTCGACGACGTGCTGCTCAATGGCAATGCCATCGTAGCCCATCAATACGGCTCCGACTCCGCCGGGAGTGTTTTCTACGATGCCTTCGAGTATCTGTTTAAACATTTTTTCTCCTCTGCTCAATATTTTCCAGCCAGCGTGTCAGAGTCTCTATTCTGTACGCGTCATGTGCAGCCTGAGGCGCTTCTTGGCCGACCGGAGCCTCCACGACCGTCGTAGACCTTTCCGCACCCGCTGCAGTGGAGGTATTACCACCAAAAACGTCTTCGAGGACATCTTTATCCAGATCGGTCGGCAGTGTAACGGGCACCTCATCCTCAACTACCGTTTCGGGCGCGGACGGTGTCCCTCCCCCTAAGGCCGTTCCTTCTACGTCGCGGATCTTGCGACGCAATTCAAGATTATCGGGATCGGTCTTGAGCAGTTCATGCCAGATCGCCAAGGCCTTGTCAGGAAAGCCCTGCTGAAAATAGATATCCGCCAGGGTTTCCGAAACCAGCTCCTCAGACTCATCCGCAGCCGTTCCAGGTCGGGGAGCAACAGGCTCCTCCAGGGACGACAGCAATTGACCGATAATCGGATCAGCAGGTAACCGGGCCTGAGCTTTATTGAGGAGAACTTCCGCCTGACGGGTTCTGTCCGTAAACAGGCAGAGACGCGCATATCCCACCAGACCGGCCAGGCTGTTCTCATCAAGACCCAGTACCCGTTCAAAAGCGGCTTCGGAAGCCTGATATTCAGACAACTGACAGAGCACTCGTCCAAGGACAACATGAGCAGCGCTGGCATCGGGATGATGCATGAGCCCAGTTTCCAACGTGGTTCGGGCATCCTCCAAACGGTTCAGCTTGCGATAAGCCTCACTGAGGGGCACAAACACCAAAGACGCAGGGTCAACATCGAGAAACCGGCGGTATTCTTCTATCTTTTCCAAAAGAAACGACCGGGTAATCACCGTGTCCATTCAGTCTTTCCTCCCCTGAAAAAATCTCTCAAACTCGGCCCGAATATCGACAATTCTGACAAGTTCTGCCTTTCCGATACCGGAATTCAGAACCATCGTCAAGGTTCCATCGCTGACTTTTTTATCACGCTGCATTGCGCTGATATAGTCATCAAAGGCAAACGACGGAAAATCGACCGGCAATTCAAAACGCTGCAACAATGTCCTGAGACGAAGAACATCGGACTCAGCGCACATTCTGCGGGACTGAGCAATCTGCGCCGCGACCAACATTCCCACCGCAACGGCTTCTCCGTGACGCCACTGCCCATAGCCCGCCAGAGATTCAATAGCATGACCGAAGGTGTGGCCAAAGTTCAGCAACGCCCGCACTGACTGCTCGCGTTCATCTGCGGCGACAATCTCTGCCTTGATCTGACACGAACGCCGGATCGCCGTCATCAAGCTCTGTGGTTCAAGAGCCATCAACGGACCAACGCTATCCTCCAACCAGCTGAAAAACTCGCCATCCCGGATCATCCCATATTTAATCACTTCGGCCATTCCCGAGGCCAATTCACGACGATCCAGGGTTTTTAAGGTATCGATATCGATCAACACCCGCTTTGGCTGATAAAATGCGCCAATCAGATTTTTTCCCAGCGGGTGGTTCACTGCTGTTTTTCCACCGACAGAGCTATCGACCTGAGCCAGCAGACTGGTTGGAATCTGCACAAAGGGAACGCCGCGCAAAAAAGTCGCTGCGGCAAACCCAACCGTATCGCCAATCACGCCGCCACCCAGAGCGATCAAGCTGCAGCCACGGTCATAACCGAGGCCGATCAACTCATCATAAATCAGATTAAGCGTCGTCAGCGTTTTATGCTCCTCACCCTCGGGCAGAACGATCAGGTCAGCATCATACCCCGCGGTAACCAGGGACTCCAGAACCTTACGGCCATACAGAGCATCCAGATCGGTGTTGGTAATGACCGCCACTTTGCCCGGCAACGCAGCAGCTTTCAACTGTAGGGGCAGTTCGGATAACAGCCCGGGGGACAAAACGATCTGGTAACTGCGATCGTCGAGACCGACATCCACAGTCATCGTAGTCTCTTTACATGTCATGTCTGAAGATAAACTCGGCACGGCAGGTATCTCTTGAATCTGTTCAAAAAAAATGGGCAGGAAAACCTGCCCATTTTTGGGACTCTCAGTTTCCCAGCAAGATGCGGGGCGTGATGAAGATCATCAATTCGGCCTTAGTATTGGCCTTGGATTTCGACTTGAAGAGATTCCCCAGTATCGGGATATCCTTCAACAGGGGAACCCCTGAATTGCTCGTCGAATTGTTTTCGACAAAGATACCGCCGATCACCGTGGTGTGACCGTCCTTGACCATCACTTTGGTTTCGGCCTTTTTCGTGTCGATCTGAGGAGCGTCCGAGGTACCACCGGTCAACGACGGGGAATCGTTGGTTGCAAGGATCTCTAGGATGACACTGCCATCCGGATTGATGACCGGGGTCACCTCGAGCTTCAATTCCGCATTTACAAACTCGGTTTTAGGCAAACCATCATCACCGGAGGACTGATACGGAATCGTTGTACCCTGACTGATTAGTGCCTGTTCGCCGTTTAATGTTGTCACTCGCGGCGTCGAAATCACCTTGGCATTCCCCGCCGCTTCCAGTGCGCTGATCCGCATACTGAGGATGGTATTGTCAATGAGAACATCCCCAAAAGTCATCCCGGCACCGAGCCCTGGAGATGTGGCGACACCGCCGGCGGCTGGCAATCCAACCAGAAAGGAACCACCGGCTCCGACATCCAGCATGCTGTCAGACGACCCACCAGCGCGGTCATTTTCGCGCGACAGACCCCAATTGACACCGAGATCACGGCTGTAGTTTGAGTTCACTTCAACAATGCGGGCTTCGATCATCACCTGACGCTCGGGAGTATCGAGGATTTGCACCAGCTCACTGATTTTGGTGATCCGCTGCGGAACATCAGTCACAATCAGCGCCTTGTTACGTTGATCTTCAGTAATCTTACCGCGATCACTCAGCAGGTCACGCGCAGGAGCAGAAACACTCCCCAGATTGGCATAATTCACCGGAATAATTTCAGTCTGGGTCGGCTCCAGCTTCTCCGCGGCGGTGACCGCTGTAAGCTTTGCCTGTCGGTTGGCGCGCATCTTCTCCAGCGGCATCACCCGAACCACATTGCCCGTCTGCTCCATCCCCAGACCCGCGATATCAAGAACAAGGGTCAAGGCCTGGTCCCATGGCACATCGATCAACCGCAGGGTGATGTTCCCTTTGACGTCGTCCGAAGCGATAATGTTCTGGTCACTGACTTCTGCGATCAACTGCAGGATATTCTTGACATTGGCGTTATCGAACACCAATGAAATCTTCTCACCGGTATAAAAGGCAGAGGTTTCTGCGTCAGCAACACTCTCCAGCAGGGCCGCAGGCGATTTTTCTTCTGCCACAACATCAGTGGAAACATCATCGTCGATCTCCGATGAGACTTCATCCTCTTCCGTCGACAGCAGTGCCGTGACCGGATCGGACGGAACTGGCGGTGAAGGCTCTCCAACTGAAACGAGGGAGATCTCTTGAGCGGAAGGACCCTGCTCAGAGAAGGCACCATCATTCACTGTCAGCATCACCTGATTCTTTTCTGTATCAAGCGTTGCCTCTGCGCTCCCTTTCAGCAGGACGAGAAAACGCACCTCGGAGCGTTTGTCATCGGCAACCAGGTAAGGTGTTGCGGAATGGATAGCACTCGGGAAAGCCACGGTATCGAATACACGACGGAGCGCACGCGGAATCGTGGTGTTGGGCAGCGTGAACTGAATCTTGTTGCCGTCAACAACAAACGCTTTGGGGTCAACCTCGGTGTCAAGACCGATAAACAGCCTGGACGTCCCGTTCTGTTTTTTGAAATCGATGGTTTGGATGGCAGCGTCCGCTCTAACCGATTTCACCGGTTTGACCACCGCTGCGGGTTGTGCTCGGGTCCAGGAAACGGTGACAAATTCACCTTCGCTTTTAACCAGAAATTTCGGAAATTCAGTTCCGCTGACATCAAAGACAAAACGGGTCTTATCGTCATAGGGACCGACCCGCATTTTATCAAAACCGTCATGCAGCAGATAAACCGTCTCCGTTCCGGGATCGACGCCATACAGATCGACAACAAGACGCTTGGGCGTCTCCAGGGTAAAATAGCGAACCTTTTCAATCCCGCCGTCAGCGGACAAGCGAACCTGTGCATCCCCGACAATGACCGAAGCGGGATTTTTACCATCTTCAATAGGGGAAACAACGTCTTGAGTCGCCTCTTCCTGAACAACGGTTTCAGGGGCAACCTCTTGCGGGGCAACATCTGCTTGAACGACATCCAGATCAGCAGATGAATCTGAGGAAACCGTCAGCGGAACAGGCTCAGCAGCTGTCGCCTCGGCGACCGGCATAGCAACCACCGGCGGAGGTTCAACAACGGCAGCAGCCTCTTGCTCGTCCTTAACAACAGTCGCGTCGAAAGAAACCTGCATATCATTGCCGTCAAAGGCCACCCGATACTCTGCGTCTTTTTTAAGCAGTAACTCGATCCGAGCGAGCGAGCCGAGCGACAGATCGAAGGTCGACAACCGCACCTCTTCGATGGGATAACTCGCGCTCTCAACAATGGGCGTAAGATCGCCAAGCTTCATCCGCGGGAAATCGATCACAACCCGGATCGGATCGTTGGAGTCGTAAACGGTATAGCGGTAACCGACGGCACGATCAGTGACGATGTGGGCCACCGCACGGCCGCCCTCCGTTTCTACCGACACCTCCTTGAGACTGTTGATGGATGTTTCAGCGCAGACCGGCCAGACCGTGCCTAACAGCAACAGCAGCGCACACACTATCCAGATCGTTATTCTCATATTTTTTCCCCTAAGCTAACCCGTTGGAAAACACATATTTTAAAAAGATTTCTGTACGGGGACGCTGATCGTCGCCACCTTGCGACTGATCGTCCCGGTCATATCGTAATGCACCTCTTCAACCAAGACGGCTTCACGGTTTATTTCCATCACGACACCCTCCCTCTTACCGATTTTTATTCCAGGAGAGAGGATATAGGTTTTACCGTCGGGGGCACTCACCATCGCTCGAGGTTCCCCTTTGCCGATCAGTACGGCCTGCAATCGAAACTGACCAAGGTCAAAACGCTGCAACGGTGTCAACGGCACAGCCGCTTCGCGAACTTTAGACTCTGGTTTAATTAGTGGTTCAAAGGGATCCCGCCGGCCGGTAGGGCTGTAGACAAATCGCTGGGGGGTGTCCTCTTGCAACTCTTCTTGCTGTTGCACGGTGTCCTTTGCCACCGGCTGGACCTTCTTGACGGCAACGGGAGCCTGATGAACGGCCTCTTCTTCGGAGCAAGCGGACAGAAAAAAAACACAACAGAACAACAGACTCAACTGACAGCAGATCAACAGATGGTTTTTGCTCATTTCTTCCCATCCTTTCCGTCAGAGGTCTCCAGGAAACGAAATGTTGTGGCACGACAGTCGACAGAAAGAGTCGTACGATCATCGACCGTCTTCGCACCACTCATTTTAAGCCCACCGATGTTAACAATCCGCGGAAGGTTCCCGACAGAATCGAAAAACATCGCGACATCGTGATACGATCCGGTCAATTTCAACTCAACCGGAACTTCCGAATAGAACCCTTTCGCATTTTCACCCATAGGCTTAAAACGGAGGACATCCAGCCCCTGTTGACGAGCGAGGTCACCGATACTGGTCAATAGTGCAGGGATTTCTTTTTTATCGGGAAGTTCGGTCAAGGCCCGGTCCAGCTGCTGCTTCAGCCTTTCATGTTCAGCTTTAAATGTCGGGAGATTAGAAGCTATACGCCGGTTCTCGATCAACTTGGTCTGGGCAGAGGCCAGCTGCTGTTCTTTCGCTGCGTATTCTTCCAACTGTGCCTGATAAAGCAGAAAATAAAACCCGACAACAAGCAACACCAACAGGGAAATCAGAATGAGAACCCGTTGGTAGGTCGGTAGCTTCAGTACTTTTTCAACACGTGGATCCATGATTCACACCTGACTGCTATCGCTTTTCTGCCGGTTTCTCTGTCTGGCAGGTTAAGGCGAAACGTTGCAGTTTGACACCGCTGACATTCGCCTGCTCAGTCACCCCGAGTTCAACATTTCTATAATAAGGTGATTTTTCCAGGTTGCGCATAAAGGACGCTACGATCTTTTCCGAGAAGCACAGGCCTTTCAGACTCGCCGTGGTTCCGCTGACCGAAAAATCGACAATCCAGAGTTTATCGGGTAACGCGAGGCTCAACTCATTGAGCAGATGAACGGGGCCGCTCTTGCCCTCCTTGAGGACATTGAGAATATCAAGTTTTTTCTTAAGATCGGCCTGAAGCTTCTTATATCTGGATACCTCACCGATTTTCTTTTTCAGCTGGTTATTTTCCTGCTCAATCACACTGATTTCAGCAGCCTTATCATCAATTTTTGATCCCATTCTTATATATTCAGCACCACAACCGACACAGACCAGAACAATTCCGAGGCAAAGGACCGAAACCTGCGTTCTTATCTTTTCTTTTCTCTGGGCCGCGCGGACAGGCAGAAGATTTATACGGATCATTTGTCACCCACCTTCCTCATGGCCAATCCCACGGCGACTGAGAACATCGGGCCGACAGCCTTAAGATACTCAGGATCGAATTCCTTGTCACTGGCGGCAACATTCCGAAACGGATCCATCACCTCGACGGCAACACCCAGTCGACTTTCAAGGGTCTCACAGACCTGTTTGGAACTGGACACCCCACCGGTTAGATAGATTTTCTTGACCTTGTCCTCCGTTGATGTTGCGGAGAAAAAATCCAAAGACCGCTGAACCTCCTGAACCAGATTTTCGACGGCGTCCCGCAATACCTCCTCAATCGATTCAGGGTCCACATCTTCGATATCGCGATGGCCAAGCTTGGCCCGTTCTGCCTCTTCACTGCTGATGCCCAGTCGCTTCTGTAATTCTTCACCTAGCAGATTTCCACCGGCCTGAATATCACGAGTAAAAACGGAAACTTCCCCCTTTAGGACATTCACACTGATTGCGCTGGCACCCATGTCGACAAGGGCCAACACTTCATCATCGGCAAAACCATAATTCACATCGAACATGTTTTCGACGGCGAAGCAATCGATATCCATCACGACCGGCTCAAGACCCGCTTCGCTGAAGACCGCTACATAGTCATCAACATACTCTTTTTTTGCCGCGACCAGCATGACACTCATCTGTGATGGATCTTTTTCGTCGGGGCCAATGATCTGGAAATCCAGGTTCACCTCTGAGACATCAAAGGGGATATACTGTTCAGCCTCCCACTGGATCGACGACTCTAACTCTTCTTCGGTCATAATCGGCAGCATGATTTTACGGATAATCACCGAATGCCCGGACACCGACGTCGCAACCCGCTTGGCTTTGATTTTCATCCCGGCCATCAGGTTCTGAACCGCATCGACAATCGCCGACGAATTCATGATCATATTATCGACGATGGTTTCCGGTTCCAGCGGCATAATCCCAAGGTTGACAAGCTGGTAGTTGCCGCGCGATTCACGCAAACGCACAAGCTTCACCGAACTTGAACCGATATCGATACCGACTATATCCTTTTTAGAGGCGAACATTTAAGGACCTCTTCCAATCAAGATTTTCGTGATCCGACACGACTCATTCCGGAAACACCTTTTCCCTATCGGACAGGTTCATTCCAAGAGCCAGAATTATTTTACGCATTGTCTCCATGCGGCAGGGATATCCGCCCTCTATGCGCGTAATTGTCAACGGAGAAACACCCGCCTTACGGGCCAACTCCGCCTTACTCATCAGCAGCGACTCCCTGATTTTCTTAACCTGATTTTGTGCCATACACCATACCTTGGGCCTATAATGAATTTGACAAATTGTGCATAATTATATGTCAATAATATCTAGTGTCAAGATAATTTATCGACTATAAATATATTGTGAGTCGATCCTAAAAAACTCCTGCGACTCCTCACATCAATTACGGACACACCCAACCATCAGACACTGTCGTACACCACACAACAGAAACAAAAAATGCTGCCGCCGGAAGAAACACCTTCCAACGACAGCACCTACTATAAAAATCGCGCAAACCGCAGATATCAGGGGAACACAGGCAACAACTTCAAGCCCATATTCTCCTCCAGACCACACATCAGGTTCATATTCTGGACGGCCTGCCCTGCAGCCCCCTTACAGAGATTATCGATCACCGAAACGACAATGACCCGACCGGTGCGCTGATCAACCACCACGCCGATATCACAGTAGTTCCCCCCACGAACATGGGCGACATTGGGCAGCTGTCCCGCCGGAAGCACTCGCACAAACGGCTCGTCTGCATACATCTGCCGATACAAATCCAACAACGGCTCCAGCTCATAGTTATCGTCCAAGTCCGCATAGATCGTCGACAGAATACCACGATTCACCGGTAGCAGATGGGGCGTAAAGTTGACCACAACCTTCTCACCCGCCAGCGCAGAGAGGGTCTGCTCAATCTCTGGCGTGTGTCGATGAGAGGCCACACCATAGGCCTTAAACCCCTCATTGGCCTCACAGTACAGGCTCCCCAGTTTCGCTGCCCGGCCAGCACCCGTCACCCCAGACTTGCTATCAATAACAAGGCTCTTCAAGCACAAGCAATTATTACGAACCAGGGGCGCCAGACCGAGACCAATACTGGTGGGATAACACCCAGGATTTGCCACCAGGCGAGCCGCCCTGATCTGTTCACGGTACAATTCGGGTAGCCCGTATACCGCCTCAGCCAGAAGTTCAGGACTGGAATGCTCCTGATACCACTGCTCATAGACATTTCGATCCTTAAGACGATAATCTGCAGACAAATCAACGACACGACACCCCGCCTGCAGAAAGCCGGGGACAACATCCATGGCCGTCCGGTGCGGCAAGGCGGTAAAAACGAGATCACAGCGACCGGCAATACGCTCAACATCAAGAGGCTCACAGCGCAAATCGTAGGCCCCGACAAGAGAAGGGAATACATCCGCGATAGCTTGCCCCTCATGCTGGCGTGACGTCACACAGACCACATCGACCAAAGGATGAGTGGCCAACAACCGCAGCAACTCGACACCGGTATAACCACTTGCTCCAACAACAGCTACGCGCACCATAGAAACTCCTTACAAATACAAAAAAGGGGAAGCCACAACAGGCTTCCCCTTTAGAACAATCGATCTGCAGAACCAGGCGGATATTAACGTTTGGAGAATTGGAAGCTCCGGCGGGCACCACGACGACCGTATTTTTTACGTTCCTTAATACGGCTATCACGAGTAATAAACCCAGCCTTTTTCAAAACATCACGCAGAGCGGGATCTGCGTCGAGAAGCGCCTTGGTGATGCCGTGCTTGATCGCACCTGCCTGACCAGAAGCACCGCCACCACAGACGTTCACATAAATATCAAACTTGCCGACATTATCCGTCAACTCGAGGGGCTGATGAACCATCATCTTCGACGTTTCACGACCAAAAAATTCATCGAGGGGTCGCTTATTGACAACAATCTCGCCACTACCGGGCTTCATGTAAACCCGCGCGACAGACGTTTTTCTCTTTCCCGTTGCGTAAAATCTTTGTTCTGCCATCTAGCTCTCTCCTGAATTTCTTAAACAGTCAGCTCTTTAGGCTGCTGTGCGGCATGCGGATGTTCGCTACCGGCATAGACCTTCATCTTGGTAAACATCTTGCGACCCAATTTATTCTTAGGCAACATCCCCTTGACGGCCGCTTTGATCAACATCTCGGGCTTTTGCTCGAGAAGCTTTTCCGCGTTGATTTCACGGATCCCGCCAGGATAACCGGAATGACGGTAATACTTTTTATCAGCAAGCTTGTTTCCGGTCAATTTCACCTTGTCGGCATTGACAACAACGACAAAGTCACCGGTATCAACACTGGGAGAATAGATCGGCTTGTGCTTGCCACGCAAAACACGGGCAATCTCGGTTGCAGCGCGACCAAGAACTTGCTCGTTAAGATCAACAACAAACCATTCTCTCGTGATATCTTCTTTTTTAGCGATCTGAGTGCTCATCGCGTTCCTCTCTGGACTCTAAATAGAACTTGACTCTCGTGGTGCTCACAAAGCGGTAAAACTATCCGACCGCACTCTCCATGTCAAGCCTTTTTGTTGTTTTTGTTCACCTTTTCTCTACCCCCATACAAGACTGTGCCACGACGATTATAACCCGGCGCATAATTGATTCTCATCAGACACAATCCATGGGCCGGTGCAGTCCGACCTGCATCGGCACGCCTGCCGTTCTGCAACAGCTCGGCAATCGAATCGGGAGAACGCTTATGCAGACCGATCTCGACCAGGGTCCCGGCCATTATCCGCACCATATTCTGCAAAAACCCCGACCCTTCAACGTCGATATAGATCAGCGGCGTGTCGTCAATCACCGTCACAACAGTCAATTCCTTAACCGTTGTCTTTGCACTGCAGCGACTGCTGCGAAATGCTGAAAAATCGTAACAGCCCTCAAAACATGCCGCCGCACGCCGCATCACCTCGAGATCGAGAACACGGGACACATGCCAGCTGGTTCGCGCGAACAGCGGTGACCGCACCGGGGCCTGACACAAGGTATAACGGTACCACTTGCCACTATTGCAAAAGCGGCTGTGGAAATCCTCTGCCACGTATTCGGCAGCACACACAGCGACATCCTGTGGCAGGTAACGATTCATCCCCTCCCGATAAGCGGACAGCGGCAACGACCGCTCTACATCAAAATGGATCACCATCCCGCGAGCATGGACCCCGGCATCGGTTCGACTGGCCGAATGGACGCGTACGGCGCTCCCCGTCAACTGCAGAAGAGCCTCTTCAATCCGCGCCTGCACACTGGGGCCGTTCGCCTGCAACTGCCAACCGGCATAAGCAGTTCCATCGTACTCGATTGTCAATTTCACTCGGGACATCGTTAAAGCAACCACCACAGCATTACGAGCGGCAGAATCCCTGCCACGAAAACCTTTTCACCGATCCCCATCGTCGATAACTGCAAGAAGCCGCCCTGGCAGACATCATCCCCTTTCAATACACGCTCAACGGCCAACCTGTCAGCACGTTCGACAAGACGCAGGATGACTCCGCCAACCCGTTCGGTGACACTTCGGATCCTCTCAACCGGACCACGCGCAGGCCCCTGTGCCAAAACCACAGAAAATTCTGTGCGGATCACAGGCAGAAAGTCGAGTACCAACAGCAACAAGCCGCCACTCTCCTGAACCGGAACACCAAAACGGGACAGGGGTGCCAGCAGGCGCGTCAATGCCCAGGCCAACGCCGAAGGAGATGTGGTCAACCCTAGCAGCGTGGAGAAACCGAGCGCCAGCAGCAGCTGAAGATCGATAGTAATCCCGCGCAGCAGACCGTCATAAGACAACCATTCCAGGCCAAAAAGAGTCCGACCGGGAGTCAACAGAAGATGAAGAGCAACACTCGCCAGAAGCAGCCAACGCAGCGCCAGAAAACGGCGCAGCAACACCCTGGGAGAAAATCGACACATCAAAAAGCCCAGAGTAGCCAGTGTCGTGAGGAACCACAATCGGGGCGGTCCTGGTGATGCAAACAGTCCGACGATCAAAACCAGAACGAGCAGCAGTTTGGTGCGCGGATCAAGCCTGTGCAGGAGGGTTGTTCCCTCCCGAAAAATAGCGCCTTCCGTATCGGCTGAATGTGTCTTCATCATCGATCCAGAACTGAAAACAGGGAGCCGATCAAGCTCCCTGTCCAGCCGTTATCTCAATGTAGCGCAGCGTATCAATCAGAGTCGCGCGACAATAGCATCACCCATCTCAGAGGTATTCAACTTTGTCTCACCAGAACCGTCCTGATAGATATCTCCGGTCCTGAGACCGTCGTTCAGTGCGGACTCGACAGCCTTATCGATGGCTTCTGCAGCATCGGTCAGACCAAAAGAATAGCGCAACATCATCGACGCGGAAAGAATCTGCGCAATCGGATTGGCAATCCCCTGCCCTGCGATATCGGGAGCGCTACCACCGGACGGCTCGTACATCCCGAAGCTGCCTTCAGCCAGAGACGCAGAGGGGAGCATGCCGAGAGAACCGGTGATCATCGCCGCTTCGTCGGAAATAATATCGCCGAACATATTACCACAGAGCATGACGTCAAACTGTTTGGGCCAGCGACAGAGTTGCATCGCCGCGTTATCGACATACATGTGACTCAGCTCGACATCAGGGTACTGTTGGGCGACCCGCTCGACCACTTCGCGCCACAGCACCGAAGTCGACAGCACGTTGGCCTTGTCGATAGAGCAGACCTTCTTGCCCCGCTTGCGTGCCGCCTCAAAGGCCACATGGGTGATCCGCTCAACCTCAGCATCGCTGTACTTCATGGTGTCGAAACCGGTCCGCTGTGCTCCTTCGCCTTCAATCCCCTTCGGTTCAGCAAAATAGATTCCACCGGTCAGTTCACGCACTACCAGGATATCGAAGCCCCCTTCGATGATCTCCTCCTTGAGGCTGGAGTTGCCGGTCAGTGCAGGAAAGATAATCGCCGGACGCAGGTTACAGAACAGACCGAAGATTTTCCGCAACGGCAGCAACGCGCCACGTTCCGGTTGCTCATCAGGGGGAAGCGATTCCCATTTGGGTCCACCGACCGAACCGAACAGGATCGCATCGGAGTTTTTACAGATTTCGACCGTCTTTTCCGGCAGTGCCTTGCCTTCATTATCGATTCCGGCACCGCCCACATTGGCAAAGGTCCGTTCGAAAGTTACGCCATATTTCGTTTCGATGGCGTTCAAGACCTTCTCCGCCTCAGCCATCACTTCCGGACCGATTCCATCACCCGGCAGAACCGCCACTTTATACGTTGTCGCCATGATGCTCTCCTTGTCATCCCAATCAATGAAAAACCCCCTTTACGGGGGTTATACGTCGGAGACTGACTATAAAAAGTTGTCAAGCTGATTGTCAAACACTTTCCACGCCCACAAAATCCACCCAACTCACCCAGCAGACGGTACCAGCAAGGTCAGATACCAGTGCACGAGCGCTTGTCCCCAGAACAGATAAACCAGTGCAGCAGACGCCAAAAACGGGCCGAAAGGGATGGCGAACTTGGTGTCTCCCTTTTGCAGCAACATCAAAGGAACACCAACCAGAGTCCCGACCAGCGATGCCAAGAAAATGACCGGAAAGATCGCCTTCCAGCCCAGAAAAGCACCGAGCATGGCCAGAAGCTTGATGTCGCCCCCCCCCATCCCCTCACGTTGAGTTAGCATTTCGTAGAGCCAGGCAACCAGATAAAGACTTCCACCACCGACGAGAATTCCGAGCAGAGAATCGCTCCACGACAGCCACGGGACAAGAAAGGATGCGATAAAGCCAACTACGATCCCCGGCAGGCTGATAACATCCGGAATGATCTGGTGATCCAGGTCGATAAACGTAATCGTCACCAGCGCCGCCGTCAGCACCCAGTAGACCGGGGTCGCCCAACTGAGTCCGAAATACCAGAGAACCAGCATGAATAAACCGCCGGTCAGCGCTTCGATCAGCGGATAGCGAATCGATATTTTCACCTTGCAACCAGCGCATTTTCTGCCCAAAAACAGCCAACTGAGAATCGGAATATTCTGATACCAGCGAATACGCGCCCCACACGCAGGACAGGACGACGGCGGCGACACGATCGACTTACCCGCCGGAATACGGTAGATGCAAACGTTGAGAAAGGAGCCGATGCAGCCCCCAAAGACAAAGGCGATGCCCAAAACGGTGTAAAATTGAACTGGCAAAAGAATTAACCTCTCAGTCTTTCTCCTGAGGAACAAAACCGTCCACAAATCGGCTGGTACTGAATACGCGCCCCTCTTTATTAAATATCCAAGTCCCGCCATAAGGTTCTACGGGAAATTTCTCTAAATATCCTGTCTCTATCAGTTCGACCAATTTTTCTGGGTTTCTGCCTTGATCTTCAACAAAACGATCCAGAGCCTCCTCCATCACGACGCTCCCTTCCAAAACCTGCAAGCGCTTCTGCAACCGAGCACGCATCAGGGGGTCATCAGCTTCAGCTACAAGTTCCTGCAGAAACAATAGTGCTGTTTTAGATTTATCCCCGTAATACCCGATCCGAGCAGCTAATGTTTTCAGGTACGAAGGGCTCCCCGGCAAGCGGGCCGCGACCATAAGAGACTCTGTTGCTGCTGTAAAATCCTTCAAAAAGTAAAACTGGTTAAAACCGATAAAAAAGGGCAATTGCCAGTCATCAGTCCTATACGCCATCCCCTTGGCCAACAGTTGATTGGCTTCGGCGATCAACCCGGCATCCCAGGCCAGCAACCCCTCAGTCAATACATACGGGTCTTTGAAATACGGATCGAGATCCGTCACCACATCGAGACTGTGCTCCACAAACCGCCAGTCATCCTCGGAAAGCGGCATACCACTTCCGATTCTGCCACCAACAAAGGTGATTGTCTTCAGAAAGAGGAAATCGGACAGCAGGCCCTGCTGTCCCAAAGCCAGAACACGACTGAACTTAGAAGGGATAACGTATCCAGCGGGCACCTCGAGACGTGCTCGTTCCTGTTGCTTCCATACAGCTCCAGACAGAGCAACATAGAGCCCCAACATAACGACCAGAATCGAGGCAGGAAGAACTTTTCTCATCAATTGAACTCGCGTCGGGCAAAGATGAATCCAGCCAGTAACAACAGAATCGCGCTGTAGCCACCAGCATACCCCAAAGCCAGGACAATCCGTTCAAAAGCGATAGGAAGGCCATGTGCCGCCTCAAGCGAAAAATCAAATACGGTAAAGTTAGGCAACAGGTAGGACAACACATCAATAACGGTGCGCAATGATTCTGAGACAACCCGCTCCTGCGTCGCCCAGTCCGATTTCAGGTAGAACACCACCTCTTCGATCGTCACCCCGGCGATATAGCTCCCGAGTGAAAAAATCAGCGTCACCAGAGAACTGGTCGTTATCGTACTAAAAAAAAGAACAATAGCTGTCAACACCGCTAATTTGACCAATACAAAAGTCGCCGCAACAACAAACTGCCCCCAGGAGAAAGCGCCGAAATAATCAGGATACAGGGCCAGCAGCAGCGCAATGGTCAGACAGGAGAACAAGAATAGAAAGGCAAGTGATACCGACAGAAAAAGTAGAATTCCGCCGTATTTCCCCCATACATATTGAGATCGACTAATCGGCTTCGACAGCACCAGATGGATAGTTTTGCGATCGATATCCTTAGCCATCAGATTTATGGCGACAAAAAAGACGAGCAGCAAACCAGCAAAATTCAGTGCCGACAGATTCATATCCACCGTCACCTTACCGATATCGCGCATGAAAAATCCGGCCACACTGACATTCAATCCCAGCAGAAACAGCGCCATCAGTCCGATGCCAAACAGGGCCCGATTACGTATCCCTTCCTTGAAAGTAATTATGGCCAACGCCACTACACTGCGCATGGGGCATGCTCCCTGATATGGTGAACAAATAGATCTTCAAGGGAAACCCATTCCGAGCGGCAACCACGGACAGCGATACCTTTTTGCTGTAGGCAGGCATTCACGTCCAAGTATCGATCAACACTCACTGCGAGCAAAGTTCCTTCCCCTTCAGGACGACTTTGGATAATCAACGGCTCCAGCGCCCGTTGGCTGGATTCATCGAGACGGTCTGTCAACAAAAACACTGCATCCGAAGCAGATTGCAGGAAATCTTCACGCCCAAATTCCCGTACCATCTGGCCTTTATGAATCAGCCCTATCCGATCACATAAGCGCTCAACATCGTTCAAAATATGGGAACAGAACAGAATGGTCTTGCCTTGCTGCTTCAATTCCATTACCAGATCAAACACCATCTTGCGACCGACAGGATCCAATCCCGACATCGGCTCATCAAAAACAATGATGGATGGGTCATGGAGTAAAGCAAAGCAGATTCCAGCTCTCTGCAGCATTCCTTTAGAAAAAGTCCTCAAAGGACGCTTTTGTGCATCCAGAAGGTCGAGTCGAGCCATCAACTCCCGACCTCTCAGTCGGTAAACAGCTGGCTCCATTCGAGCAGCTTCTCCACTAAAAGCGAGAAGCTCATTCAAATTGAGATGGTCATAAAGATAGGGGTTTTCGGGGAGATAGCCAATCTCCGCGCGTAGATCCACAGCATTTAAAACATTCCCCCGAAATCGGACTTCGCCCTTCGTCGGGCGGCTGAGACCGAGTAACATCCTGATCGTGGAACTCTTACCCGCACCATTGGGACCGATCAGACCATAAATTGTCCCTTCTTTGACTTGGAAAGAGAGATTCTGAACAGCGCAAATGCGTTTTTTAAACAGACCGGTGTTGTATTTCTTTGACACGCGGTCACACTCAACGACGACCATTGAAAAGCTCCACAGGATTTTCGAGATGACTCAATGAGTCTTCATCTGTTGGAAGGAAGTTGTCAATACTTTTGCCAGTTTCCTCAACGGCCGTCAACACATTCAAATAATGTAAAAACCCCCAGTACAAATCTTCCGCAGGACGAAGGGCGATGGCTTCATCAATAGCGCTGCGCGCAAGCCCTTCCTTACCCAAAAACTGAGACAAAACAGCTAAATGATACCACTGCCAGTGCGCCCCTTGCATCAAAGCCAATTGCTCGACATATGGCAAAATCCGTTCACCGACATCCGGCAGCTCCTCTTTGATAATCGCCTTGACGTAAAGAGGGGTCGCCTTCAGGAGCAAGGGGTGTTCAAGAAAAGGATTTTGGACCAGACGCTCAAAGGATACAACCGAGTCTGCTGGATCCAGAACAATCTGCCGACACACCTGCTGAGCTTGCCACTGCCATCCACCCCACATCAGCGTGCAGACCAAACCAAGCATTGCACACATACGGACCCCAAACCGAACTCGGGGCCCGAGAGCAAAGGTTTTAACGGGATAATGGGCCAAGACAAGCCCCAAAAAAGTGAAAAACAGAATAGCCAGAGGTAAAAAGCGGAAGGTCCAACTAAACATTCCCTGAACCAAAAAAGGAAGCAGCAATAAATGACAAAAATAATTTAACGGAGCGACCTGTTCTGATCTGGAAAACCTCAACAGTTGGCGCAAATAGAGGAAAAGGATAACGACAATGGGTAAAACAACAAAAAGCCCACCCTCAGCCAGCAATTGAAAAAATTCACTATGCGCCCATCGCGTATATCCCATAGCTTCATACTGGATAAAACCGAGGGTATCATAGGCTTGCACTGCGTACTCAGGCAGAGAAATCTGAAAGTTTGAAAAACCAACCCCCATCCAGGGGTGCGCCAAAAACATCAATAGTGCGGCCGTCCACAAGAAAAAACGTGCTTCTATATTCACGGATTTTGTCGCCGACCCCGCAATTGACTTGATCAAAGCTGAATGAGAGAAGGTGCCGTCCAACCCGTATGCGAACAAGGCAGAAAGACAGAGTACTACAGACAAACTCAAGAACGTAATCTTGACCTGTCGTGGCACAGAAAGGCGTACGGGACCGTATATACGGTAAAAAAGAAAGAGATAGGAAAACCCAAATGCCAATTGGCCAGACCGTGAGCGCGTCAAAAAAAACACTGTCGCAACGCATGCAAACGGCACGTATTTAAAGAGCACCGCCCATCGGGACCTTATCTGCACCTCATCAGTGTACAGATATTGATAAAACATCACGAGCACACCGACCAGCATCAAGAGTGCAAATAGGTTTGGCTGACCGTACATTCCGCCGATACGGACGGTGGTATTAGCGGGCAAGAGGTATGGAATCAGCATCCCGTCAGTAGGTCCAAAAAGAACGGAACACGAATATTCGTATATTCCGAGACAGGACGAAATTACAACCGTAACTGAAATCACCCGGAATATTTTTTTTGACAGGGCCGAAACATCAAGCAATGCCTGGGATCGAACAAATTCAGACCAGAGAAAGAACCCCAGAACGATCAACAGAAATATGATCTTTAATGCTAAAAGCCCAAGAGAGACAAAAGCAAAGAAACATGCCGATAAAACTATAAACGTCGATAAAC
>PKUC01000019.1 GCA_002868865.1 Desulfuromonas sp.
GGAGGTACTTTATCCTTTTGACCGGACTTTCTAAACCAGAAAATGAATCAGAAGAAAGGGATTCACTCCCCCTGAAAGATCAGGTGTTCCGAGAGGATAACATAGGGGTAACACGAGGCAACGGAGAGACAAAACAACAAAAAAGGACTACAGCATAAGTTGCTGTAGTCCTTAGTGTTTTTATGGCGCGCCAGGGAAGATTCGAACTCCCGACCTTCTGATCCGTAGAATAATGAGCAGATTGGCTGCAGCTCAATTTTCTCTTATGATTTCATGGGTTTATGTCTTGTTTTTCTCGTAAAATATTGCCAATGGCGATTCTGCGCTAAAGCGGGCAAGCCCTTAAAAGCGCAGGATTCTCATGCCTTCCACGGGGATAACATAGGGGTAACAAGACAACTCAGGGACAATTTTTTTGAATATCTGTTTTGTGCCGGACAGAAATTGTCTTCTGCTTCTGAGCCAGGGGTGTTTTTCAAGTTGCTGCCTTACTTGTCAGCTTGCCACCGGTGGGTCATTTATGCAAACACCTTACAGCCCCCCCCTACAGACTCTGTACAGAGTTGTCCGTAAATTGCGCTCATTTTATTGGCAATGTGAGTTTTAACAGTTGATCACGTATTTTTGTCGTCGTGTCACAAGGGGCGACCGTTGCAAGTCGGATGGTTGTGCCCCTGGGTCACTACGACTTTATCAATGGGGCCCTCCCCCACAGAAAGGTGTAACGAAGCCTTCTCAGTCAAGGGGTCCCCGCTCATCAGCGTTTCTGCTCTATAATGTCCGGCTTCAAAACTGAGTTGAAGTTTGTGGCGACGGTAATTTGCTCTTCATGCTCAGTCCTTGTTTTCTCCCAGCGTGAAGGAACCATAAAAATGACCCTCACAGTCTACTGACTATGGGGTTTAATTGTTGAATAGCGTGTCGAAATAGGAAAAATCAATGACAGAAGTATCAGTAGGTATGATAGCTAAATTAGCCTGATTAACAGTTGTTGAAATGTCTAAAATTGGTGTGTCTGAATTATCCCAATCAGGTGTCCATTCATAAGAAAATGGATCAATTGTAGTCCAGGTGGTGTTGAGTGGTTTTACTGGTGATAGATTCTTATCCAATATGTAAGGATAAGATCCTGTATCAATATTAGACACATATAATCGGTTATTAGTCTTGTCTTCTCTTATGTAGATATCTGAACCAGTGTTAACGTTCTGAAGTGATTTGCAAATATCTATCTCTAATGATTTTGTAAATTTGCAAATCAAACCATGCGAGGTAGATATGTCTTCATTAATAACCCCAGCCGCATAATAGCTATTCTGCATTTCTATTATTTCACGAAAACCGCTAGCGCCTGCTGGTAAGTCCAACCAGATACCATAATCTGGATTACCCGCTTCGTTAGTCTTTAAAACTAAGTGACGCCCCCCAATCCCAGATAAGGAGGTATATCCAGACATGACCATATTATTGTCACTGTCTTGTATTCCATAATAAAACACATCAGATTTAGTTCCTGAAATAAATTTATTTATAATATCCCCTTGAGCATCTAAAAGCATGTAATGGTTTAAAGATCCTACAAGAGTATCACCTGCAACTGTTGTCGCAGAAAAAGTGCTAAGTGATGACTTGGAATAAACAAGCTCACCACTCAAATCAAGTTTTGTGATTGTTGAACCTGTGCTGATATAACCGTCTGTCACAGATTGAAGACGCCCATAGCCATCAGAACTAGCCATTTTCTTGGACCATGCGAGAGAAAAATCGCTATTAAGTTTGAAGATTACCAATGTTGTTTTTTGTGGAGTTGTATTGGAGAACAGAGTGTATTGCCCCGCTATACCACCATCTGGAGTATTGATTAAGTCAAACAACACTGGGGTTGCATCAATTGTCCCGAAATCTGCCAATAAGTCGGCATCTGATAAAGTTAAGCTGAACGCTGTTGTAACCTGACTAGATTCAAAATTGTAGAGGATAAAGGAAAGCGCGCTTCGAGAAGAGGAAAGCTCACTCGAAGAAACGCTAACTAACCGGACATTTATCAAAGCTCTATTTTCACTTAATGGGATAGCGATACGACTAGGACTGATAGTATATTCTGGATCGATTGGTTGAGGCGTCAAGGTACTATTATTTACTGGCGTTCCACTTTCATCACCTCCGCCTCCGCAAGCGGTTAGTGCCAAAGTCAATATAATAAAAACGGCAAATTTCAACTTTTTCATTTCTTCCTCCGCAATAGAATGCTCTACATAAAAAACCCTGCTTTCTGTATAAGAAAGCAGGTGTCAATGGTCCCCTACCTATTATTCTCTCTTTTCCACCAAAAATTATCACGTTATTGAACAACACGTCCATCAGATAACACAGATGCGCTCGTTCTTCTGGCGGCGACCAACTCTCGCTCTTGTTACTTTGTTCTTCGCCGTGTTAAATTTTTCTTGCGCGAAAGAAAAGACAGTTTCCAAAATTGTCCACTATATGGGATAGGCTGGAAAATGAAGTCGGTCCGCGATAGTGGGCACAATGTTTGGTTAACAGCCCCTAACCGTCTAATGGATTTCTTCCACTATGCCGTCGGGGAGATATTGCCCAAGCTGGCATGTCGTCGCTGCCGGTTGTAGAGCGCTTCGATGTACTCGCTGATCTCGGCCATGGCTTCCTGAAGCTATGGTCACTTTGCCAGTTTTCTATCTCACCACTGGCAAATCCTTCCACCGGGTTGTATACGCCGGCGACAAATTCTCCTGAGTCATAAACCAGTCTTTGCGCGGTCGCTGACTGCCGAACCAGATTTTTCCCTTGCCGCTGTTGTTGACTTTATCGAGGGTTGCCATCAAGGCGTCGTTACGGGGTGTGCTGAACAGGTTCTGCTGTAAGGCTTGCGGTGAACAGGTATCGCTGAGCATGACTCCTGCCTTGGCGTATCTAAAACCATCCTTCCAGATTTGATCAAAGAGCTCTGTTGCGAGTGGCAGCAGGTCGCGGGTGTCATCACTCGGATGGAGGACCGTTCCGGTGGCCATGTTGCTGTAGTAGGGGCTGGTGCGAATGAAGACGTGCGCACGTCCGGCGAGCCGCCGGTCACGACGTAGCTTTTCAGCCGCACGAGAAACAAACTCACAGACCGCCTGCCGTACCTCTTCCTTATCTGTCATCTTGGTACCGAAAGAGCGCGAGCAGATAATTTGCTGCCGTGCAGCCCGGACCTGTTCCAGGGGCTGGCAGCTTTCCCCGTTGAGCTCGCGGATGGTGCGTTCCAGTACGACAGAATAGCGAGAGCGAGCAGATCGTGTATTCATTTGAGCGAGATCAAGAGCGGTGTGGATTCCATGATAACCGAGCTTTTTAGCTAGTCTGCGCCCGATTCCCCAAACCTCATCCACTGGTGTGAGTGCCATCAGCTTGAGCTGCCGCTGCGGGTTGCGTAGATCGACTACACCATTCGTCGCTTTATATTTTTTGGCAGCATAGTTGGCCAGTTTGGCCAGAGTTTTGGTCGGGGCAATGCCGACACAGACCGGGACGCCGACGTTTTTAAGAACCGTCGCGCGAATTGTCTGCCCGTGGGCTGCGGCGTCCTGCATGCCGTGCAAATCGAGGAAGGCTTCGTCGATCGAATAGATCTCGATGTGTGGGGCCAATGTTTCGAGGGTCTGCATGACGCGCTGCGAGATGTCGCCATAGAGGGTGTAGTTCGATGAAAACACCTTGACCTTGTGGTGCGCGAGGAGGTCTTTGACCTTAAACAGCGGTGTGCCCATCTTGATGCCGAGCTGCTTGGCTTCCTGGCTGCGGGCGACAATGCAGCCGTCGTTATTGGAGAGAACGACGATGGGGGTCGTGGTCAGGTCGGGGCGGAACAACCGCTCGCAGCTGGCGTAGAAGTTGTTGCAGTCGACCAGGGCAAAGGTCTGGCTCATCGTTTGCGCAGACTGTGAATGACATTGGTGGCCACGCCGAAGATTGTTAGGTCGGCTTCTTCGGACAATTCGATGGGTTGATGGTTGGGGCTCATTGGCATCAGTCGGACTGTCGGCTGCAGCTCAAGCTTTTTAACGGTAAATTCGTTATTGAGTGCTGCCACGACAATGTCTCCATGGGTTGCATCGATGGAGCGATCAACCACCAGAATGTCCCCCGGGAAAATCCCGGCACCGGTCATAGAGTCGCCTTCGACCTGGACAAAATATGTCGCAGGCGGATTGGTGATGCACAGATCATTGAGGTCCAGATGTTGTTCGCAGTAATCGGACGCCGGGCTGGGAAAGCCCGCCGGGACCGACTCGCGGAACAGGGGGATGCTGAGTTTTTCGAAGGTGTCGCTTCGGCCGATAATTTTGACGGTCATGGGGAGGTACTTTATCCTTTTGACCGGACTTTCTAAACCAGAAAATGAATCAGAAGAAAGGGATTCACTCCCCCTGAAAGATCAGGTGTTCCGAGAGGATA